>CAMLLA010000035.1 GCA_946480525.1 uncultured Asticcacaulis sp.
CCGACCAGCCGGATATCGAGGCGACACTGGCTGACAGCCCGCTCAAGGCCGAATGGAAGCCCGACCTGCTCGACGGCGTCATCGCCATCAGCGGCAAGTGGGCGGACGGCTCGCCCATGCTGGCCGTGCCGAACTTCGCGCGCATGAACCGTGTCGGCCAGGCGGCGGACATCGGTACGGGCGATGTCGACTTCGCACCGGGCGCGACGACGCCGGTCGGCCAGGCCGAGGTCGGACCGCGCGTCAGGTTTACCGGGTTGCAGTCGCAGGTCTGGATGAAGGGGAGGGCAATATGATCCGTACACTGACTGGCCTGTTCGCGGCGGCATTGATCGCTACGCCTGCCGTGGCGCAGCAGACCGCGGCGCCGGAGGATGATTTTCAGCCGACCGTCATTACGGTCACAGCGGCAGGCTCCCTGCGCGATATGGCGGACAAGGCCGGTTACAAGGGTGGCGCCACGGCCGAATATCTGTTCGTCGTGCCGGAAGGCGTGAACATACTGGGTGCGGCGGGCGGCAAGAATGGCCGCCCGGACGGCGGCCCGGGTCTGGTTAGTGGCCAATGGCCGGACGACGCCGAAATATGGCTGATGGTCAAAGGCAATGTCTATGGCGGCGGCGGACGTGGCGGCAATGGCGGCACACCGGCTTCAACCGATGGCGGTAAGGGCGGTGACGCGATTGTGGCGCAAGCGCCCATCACGGTCACGGTCATGAAAACCGGATCGATCAAGGCGGGCGGCGGAGGGGGCGCGGGTGCCGAAGCCGCTCCCGGACTGGGCGGCAGTGGAGGCGGCGGCGGCTTTCCCAATGGCGAGCCCGGTTCCGGCGGCAGCCCCGAACCCAGCGGTGACGGCATGTTTACCGGCGGCGACTGGGGACGCGCCGGAACATTGGCCGGCGGGGGCCTGAGCGGCAGGCGCGGCAATCCGGGCGGCAGGGGCGGGGACGCCGCCATGCCAGGGCAGTCGGCGACGCGCACGGGCGGCGCAGCCGGCAACGCCGTCCGCAAGAGCGGTCATGAGGTAGTGATCTTAAGCGGCGGCCAGATTTACGGCGAGAGCTATTAGATACTTATCGGTTGACTTTGGGTAGGGCGGCTGCACATTCGCTTCGCAGACGCGAAAGAGCCGAATGGCCGACGCGCCTGATCCATATAAAAAGCCTGCCCAAGGATCTCCAAATGCCAGCCACACTTGCCACCTATCTGAGCGACCGTCCCGCTCTGCCTGCCAGCCTGAAAACCCTGATCGGCCGTCTGGCCGACACCTGCGCCGTCATCGGCCGCACGGTCAATCTCAGTGCCATAAACGACCTGCAAGGGGCGCTTGGCCAGGAAAACGTCCAGGGTGAGGAGCAGAAGCAGCTCGATGTCATCGCCAACGACATCATGATGGACAAGGCGCGCTGGCAAGGGACCGTGCGCGGCCTCGCATCCGAGGAAATGGAGACCCACGTTGGTTTCGATACGGGTGACTATCTGCTGATCTTCGACCCCATCGACGGCTCGAGCAATGTCGATGTCAACGGCGTGGTCGGCACCATCTTTTCGGTGCTGAAGGCGCCACAAGGTGATCTGTCCGAAAGCGATTTCCTGAAACCCGGCCGTGAGCAGGTCTGCGCCGGTTATGCCGTCTATGGTCCGCAGACGATCCTGGTCCTGACCGTCGGCGATGGCGTGGCATCCTTTACGCCCGACGAGAGCGGCCAGTGGATCCAGACGAAGGCGGCGATGACGGTTCCAGCGGCGACGCGCGAATTCGCCATCAACATGTCGAACCATCGCCACTGGCACCCCGGTGTGCGCCGCTATATCGACGAGTGCGTGGCCGGCAAGGACGGCGCGCGCGGCGTCGATTTCAACATGCGCTGGCTGGCCTCGATGGTCGGTGATGTCCATCGCATCCTGACGCGTGGCGGCATCTTCATGTATCCGGGCGACGTCAAGCGTCCCAATGGCAAGCTGCGCCTGATGTACGAAGCCAACCCGATCGCTCTGCTGATCGAGCAGGCCGGCGGCCAGGCGACCGACGGCACCAACCGCATACTCGATATCCAGCCCACGGGCCTGCATCAACGCACCGGCGTGGTGCTCGGCTCAGCCGAAGAGGTCGGCCGTGTTGTGGAGTATAGCCGGTAGATTTTGACGGTTAGGAATTCCCCCTTCCGTCAGCTTCGCTATGCTCGCTGCCACCTTCCCCGTAAACGGGGAAGGAAAAGAATAGCAGACAGTATAGCGCACTTCCTTCCCCGTTTACGGGGAAGGTGGCATTTGCGGAGCAAATGACGGAAGGGGGATACCCTCGCGCCTACTTCACAGGCCCGATGATATCCGCCTCGACAATGCTGAGCACGTGGCCAGTCCTGACCTTTTCGGCGCCGGTTGACGCGCCCTGGCGGTCATTGGTCACCTCGATGATCTTGCCGAAGGCGTCGCGGTCTTCCGTCGCACCCGTCAGTTCGATGCGCAGGGTCTTTGCCACTTGCGGCGTCCAGCGCAGATCGACATAGCCCAGCGACTTGTCCGGCGTGCCGTCATAAACCGTCTTGCCGTCCAGCGTGATGCGAATGGGATAGGAGCGCACACGCCAGCCGGTCATGCGCAGCGACACGGCCGATACGGTCTGGGCCGTGCCAAGGTCATATTCGATCCAGGCCTTGCCGTCGGTGCCGTCGCTGTTCCAAGTGCTGGCTTCGTTGTCGTCGTGCGATTTCGACGCATCCTCCACATTGGAACCAGCGGTGATCCCGGCGACCGTCACGCTGCGCTGCCAGTCGGAATATGAGGCTCCGGCCGGCGTCGGGCCGCGCTTCAGGTTCACCGGTTGCGCGTCTTTGGCAAAGACCGGGCTCAAGCCGTCCTTGACGGGAATCGCCTTGCTGGCGGTCTTCGTCGTCGCGGCCTTCAGGCCGTCGGCCGAGGCGGTCAGGGTGACCTTGCCCGCCTTGGTGGTCGAGCGGATCAGCACGCGGTTGATCCCGCCTTCTACAGGTAAGCGCGTCGCCAGCACGTAGTTGGTCGACTTTTTCTTGTCGGCCGCCGTTTCATCCTGAGCAATGCCGCCCTTCCACATGGTGGCGCCGTCCAGCTTGAAGTCGATGGCGTTGAACGCCGTCGGTACGCGATTGCCGTCGGCATCGACGACCTCGACATCGACGACCATCAGATCTGTACCGTCGGCCACAAATCCGCGCGGGCCGGTGTGTGGCGTCAGGCGGATGGCGGCGGGCGCACCGGTCGTCTTGCGCACGTCTTCTGACGTCTTGCCGTCAGCGTACGATGTCACCGCCTTCAGCTCGCCGGGTGCATAGGCGACGTTCTTGAAAGTAAACAGGAAGCCGTCGGACTTTTCGCCTTTCCCCAGCGACTTGCCATTGACGAACAGCTCGACGCTGTCGCCGTTCGACGCGACGAAGATATTCTTGGTCGTGCCCGCCGGGTAGTTCCAGTGGCCGATGATGTGGGTGTGGTGGCCTTCGGCATTGACCCAGCCGTCCCACATCACCTTGTGGACCCACAGGCTGTCCTTGGGCAACCGCATGGCATCGACCTCGCCCGAACGGCGGTAGTTGTTGTCGCCGCGGAAGTGCGAATTCGAATCGGTGAATCCGATATTGACGCCGCCGGCGCTGACCCGGTCTCCGGACCCGGGACGGTACTGATAGAAGTCCGACCAGCGCTTGATGTTTTCGACCGCTATGGTTTCGACATTGCGGTTATAGGCCGGGCTGTCCTTGTGGAAGGGCGGGGTGAAGTCGTCCTGATAGGCGCGGGCGGCTTCGTCGCGCGAATATTCCGTCGCCCACATCGGCTTGGACTTCGACTTGTTGATGTAGAGCATCTCACCACCATATTCGGCGATCTTTGAGCCCATCATCTCGCGTGAGCCGATGGCGCGGCCGCCATGCGGATCATACTGGTCGCGCACCGCCTTCATGCGCGCCATGTGGTCTTCTGTGATGCCCTTGTTGCCGCTCTCGTAGAGGATGATCGACGGGTTGTTGCGGTTATAGATGATGGCGTCGCGCATCAGGTCGACGCGCAGGTCGAAGCGGCGGTCCTGAGGGTCGCCTTCGCTGTCGCCCGCCGGCATGGCCTGTAGCAGGCCCAGACGATCGGCCGATTCGATCTCCTGCTTGCCCGGCGTGACGTGCATCCAGCGCACCAGATTGCCATTGCCTTCCAGCATCATGTTGTTGCCAAAGTCCGACAGCCAGGGCGGGACCGAAATGCCGACACCCGGCCATTCATTGGTCGAGCGCTGGGCATATCCTTTCAGCGTCAGCACCCGGCCGTTGAGCGTGACTACGCCGTTTTCGAATTTGGTGGCGCGGAAGCCGGTACGGGTATCGACCGCGTCGATCACCTTGCCATTTTCCTTTAGGGTCGTCGTTACTGTGTAGAGATAGCCGTAACCCCAGCTCCAGAAGTTGAGACCGCCGACCCGCTGCGAGGCTTTCAGCGTCGCCGTCTGGCCCGCCTTGAGCGTCTGCGCCGCGCTGTCGAAGGTGGCCACGCGCTTGCCGTCCAGATCGCGGATTTCGACGCCATAGGTGAGGGTGCGGTCTGAGGCAGAGTCGTTCTTCACTTCGGACTCAGCGGTGACTGTCGCAGCCTTGCCGGCGATATCGTAGTCGGAACCATAGATATACACACCGGTTGTGTTCAGCGACGACCACAAAGGCAGGGTTTGGTAGACGCCGCCGGTCAGGTGCAGGCTGACCGATTTGTTGATGCCGCCGTAGTTGGCGTAGAAGTTCTTGTCCGACCACTGATAGCGCGTGCCGGTGGCGCGCTCACGGGCAGCCCAGTCATTGTCGACGCGCACGGCGATGACATTGTCGCCGGCTTTCAGGGCTTTTGAGATATCGAAGCCGAAGGCCATGACGCCGCTTTCATTGAAGCCGATCTTTTCGCCGTTGACCCAGACATCGGCGACGTGACGCACGCCTTCGAATTCGATCAGCGCGTGCTCGGGCTTGGCCCCTGCCGGAAGTCTGAAATGCTTGCGGTACCAGGTGATGCCGGTCGACAGGTCGTGGATGTCCTTGGCAAACGCCTCTTCCTCGTTGAAAGCGTGGGGCAGGGTGACGCTTTTCCATGCCGAGTCATCGAAAGAAGTGTTCGAAGCCTGAACCTCATCGCCGGTTTTCACCTTCCAGCCCTGGTCGAAGCTGAAGCTTTGCCGGGGGGAAGGCGTTTCAGTCGAGGCGCGGTGCGCTGCGGCGGGCGAGGCCAGCACAAGGGCGGTGGCGGAGAGCAGAAGAGCCGACTTGAAAGCGCGCATGATAGTCCCGATTGGCCTGACCATTTTAATCAGCTGTAGCTTAGCCCGCGCAAGTGATCAAGATTGATCCGACCAATTTTGCAATATTATGCGTGAATTTGATCGATTCCTTGCCGGTGCCCAAAGCGACACCATCGACAAAAGAGGTTGGCAAGGCCGTTTTCATAACGCTTTGCCGCCAGTGAATTGACCGCCAAATTGACGAAATACTTTATTTGTATAATCGTGATAAGAATAGGCGGGCTAGTGGCAGCCAACATGAAATAAATGCGGAATCCATTTAAAGGTACTGGTTTCAACGGTTACACCGCCATGTCGCCGGTCGGCATGGTTCTGGTTGCGTTTCTGCTTTGCCTGGCCTCGGTTTCGGTGCCCAAGGACCATTATGAGCTCATCATGAATGAGCCAAATCTCATGTCCGGAAACTGGAAGATGGTGTCGGCCTACGGGCTGGCCTGCCTGTGCTTCCTGGGCGGCTTCTTTCTGCTGGGGGGCAATTCGCAGAACCGCCGGCTGTCGGAAATCGCCAATGCCCGCGCTGCCCGGACCGCTTCGACCCAGAACAAGCTGTATCACATTCCGCCGCTGATCGTCGTTGCCGCGCTGAACGCCATCTCGATGCTGATCATCCTCAAGAACACGCCGGGCCTGATCAACCTGGTCATGAGCGGTGAGGGCGAGGCGGCAAAGCAGGTCATCGACACCAAGGGCGGTCTGGCGGGCGTCCAGCCCTTGCTTCTGGCCGGGATCTGGTGGGCCATGGGGCGGCACCTGACCATATTCGACAACCTTAAAACCCAACCTGCCAAGATATCGGCGCTGGTCATCGCGGCGTCCTTGCTAGTCGCGGTCATTTTTTCGATCATCAAGGTCGCGCGCTATGAAATCATTCCCCTGCTGATCGGCTCGTTGATCGTCTACCTGATCGTCGCCATCCGCCGTGGACAGGTGAATATGCGGCAGCTTTTCGTATTCGCCGGCAGCGCTGCCGTGGCGGTTCTGGTCATCTTCATGGCCTTCTCGATGATCCGCGGCCATACCAGCGACTACCAGATGCAGAAGTCGCTCTATGGCTATGGGCCGACAGCCTTCAACCATTTCGCCGCCGTCATCGACGGCCGGCTGACCTTCCCCTACGCAGGCACCGGCACCTATACCTTCAGCTGGCTGTCGAACCCGCCGTTCATTCACAAGATCGTCGATTTCCGCAGCATGTTCGGATTGCCGGACGCGACCGAAGTCTTCCAGACCGAATTCGATGCGTCGCGTAATGCCGGCCTGGCGCGCAGCTACAACTGGGTCACGGCCGTCGGCTACTACTATCAGGACTGGGGACAGGGCGTGTACCTGTTCATGGCGATCATGGGCGCCCTGGCATGCATTCTGTGGAAGCAGGCGCTGAAAGGCGGCACCGCGGGCCTGGTGCTCTACCCCTTCATGGCTTCGACCATCCTCCTGTGGTGCGGCTATGCCGGTTTCACCAAGCCGACCCTTTTGACCTACCTGATGGCGGTCGCCGGCCTGTCGCTGTACGACCTGTTCTTCGCCCGTCGCCGCCGCAACGATCTGCAGGAAAGCATCGTCGCGCGCGGCAATATGCAGGAACAACGGCAGCGCGAAAGGATCGCCCTGCGCCCCCGGCCGAACGCGCCCGCGCCCCGGCAACGTCCACGCCGCTAAAACGGTTCTTGTCTATCGGCACCGGTTGGTCATAGACTGAGCCGGCTGGGACAGAACACGCCGAAACGGCGACAGGGTGGAGGCTGACGTGCGCTCAAGGACGGGGTGTGCGCCGAACCGGCGTGAACTGCTAACCGCCGCGGCCGGCATGGGTATGCTGACGGCGGCCCAGGGATGGGCGGCGCCAATGTCCGGTAATCTGGCCGAGACCTTCATTCACCCGCCTTTGGACGCGCGCCCCATGGTGCGCTGGTGGTGGTTCGGCCCGAACGTGCGGGATGATGAGCTGCTGCGCGAAATCCGGGCCATGAAGGCGGGCGGGTTCGGCGGTTTTGAAATCCAGCCGGTCTATCCCCTGACGGTCGACGGCAATGTGCCCTACCTGTCCGACTCCTTTCTTGAGGCCCTCGCCCTTGCCAACCGCACCGGACGCGCCGAGGGTTTGCGCGTCGACCTGACGCTCGGGTCGGGCTGGCCGTTCGGCGGGCCGCATATCACGCCGGACCTGGCGTCGGCGCGGGTCAGGCTGATCCGGTTGCCGCTCAAGTCCGGGGAGGGCCGGGTCGGCCTGCCGGCATTTCAGCCCGGCGAACGGATCGTCGCCGCCTATGTCGGCAAGGACGTGGAAACGGCGCAGCGCATCCCGACCGATCCATCCGGCATGCAGGCCACCATCGAAACCCCGCCGGCCCCGACGCCCCGGACCGTGTTCGTGGTCATCCGGTCGCCGACCGGCCAGATGGTCAAGCGCCCGGCCGTCGGCGCCGAAGGCTATGTGATGGACCATATGAGCAGCACCGCCGTGCAAACGCATCTGCAGGCGGTGGGTGAGCCTCTGTTGCGCGCATTCGACAGGGCACCGCCCCATGCGATTTTCAGCGACAGCCTCGAATGCTACGGCGTCGACTGGACCGACGATCTGCCGGCGGAATTCCGCAAACGGCGCGGCTACGACCTGATGCCGCACATGCTGAGCTGGTTCGAGGCCACACCGGACAGTCCTGGCTTGCGCCGCGACTGGGCATTGACCCTGTCGGAACTGACCGAAGAGCGCTACCTGACGCCGATCGACGGCTGGGCCAGGCAAAGGGGAACGCAATTCCGCTCACAGACCTATGGCCATCCCCCGGTCCGGCTGTCGTCGCAGCGGCTGACGGCGCTCAGCGACGGGGAGGGCGCGGACTGGCGCATCTTTACCTCCACACGCTGGGCCAGCTCGGCCAATCACCTGTACGAAAAGCAGGTCACCACAGCCGAGGCCTGGACCTGGCTGCATCAGGGCGCCTTCCGGGCGACGCCGCTGGATATCAAGACTGAGGCCGACACCCTTATGCTGCAAGGGATCAACCACTTCATCGCCCACGGCTGGCCCTATTCGCCACCGGAGGCGGAAAAGCCCGGCTGGGCCTTCTATGCGGCGGCGGTCTTCAACGACACCAATCCGTGGTGGCCCGTCATGGCCGACCTGAACCTCTATCTCCAGCGCATGTGCGCGCTGTTGCGACAGGGCGAACCGGTTGCGGACGTGGCGATATTCCTGCCGCAGGATGATGCCTTGTCGGCATCCAAGCCCGGCAATGTGACGATCAACGGCAATCTCGGGAGCTTTGTCACAAGGGCGCTGACGGAGCAGATCCTCGATGCCGGCTTCAGCTTCGACTATGTCGACGCCGAAGGCTTGAGCGCGCCGGGCTTCCGGCACAAGGTGCTGGTCCTGGCCAGGGTCGATCGCATCGACCTGAAGACTTATGAGCGCATCGAGGCGTTCGCGAAGGCGGGCGGCGTTGTCATCGCTGTCGATCGCCTGCCTGGGAATGCCGCCGGTCTGCTGCATGCCCAAGAGGATCGCGAAACCATCCTGGCTATTACCGGCCGTCTGTTCGGCAAGGGCGCGGTCGCTGAAACCGGCCTGGGTGCGGCCTTGAAAGCCGCCATCACCCCGGATGTTGCGGGTCTGTCGCCGCAGATCGGCTTCGTGCATCGAAAACTGCCCAACGGCGACCTCTATTTCATCGCCAATACCGGCAATACGGCCGTCACCCAGACGCCGCGCTTCCGTTCGGGTACGGCTGGCCAGGTGTGGAATCCGAAAGACGGTACAGCGCGCGCCTGGAGCGGCGAACCGATCCGCCTGGCCCCGTATGAGTCGTGCGTCTTCGTTTTTGGCGCTGCGGCGAAAGCCAGGGTTGAGGCTGCCACCAGGGCCACGGCGGTATCGCGCCGGCTGACTGACGGCTGGGCGATCGCGTTCGAAGGGCAGGCGGCCCGGCCGCTTGAACAGTTCGTGTCGTGGACGGACATGCCGGGCATGGCGCACTATTCCGGCGCTGCGACGTACAGCTGTGATATCGCCGTGAGCCAGGCCGATATCAAGGCCGGGCTTACCCGTCTTAATCTGGGCGAGGGCGAGGCCGTTCCGGAACCGGCGGGGCGTCGCAACGGCTCACAGGCCTGGCTGGGTGCGCCTGTCCGTGATGCCGCCGAAGTCTTCGTCAATGGCCGGCGGGCGGGATCGGTATGGTCGGCGCCGTTCACCATCGATCTGAAAGGCTTTCTCAAGGCCGGATCGAACAGGCTCGAGATCCGCGTCGCCAATACCGCGGCCAACCTTATGGCTGGCCAGGCGCCGGTCGATTTCAGCGCGCTCACGGCAAGGTACGGCGAGCGCTTCAAGATGCAGAATGTCGACAACCTGTCGCCGCAACCGTCAGGCCTGATGCGGGTGCCAGTTCTGGAGGCCGCGGATGCCGTTCAATAGGTGGGGAAATAAGTCGCACTTAATATCAGGGCCGCCCGCAAACAGCCTATTGCCTGCCGCTCAAAAAAATAATACAAATTTTTCACGGGTCTGCTGGAGCGGCCTTCAGGCGACATAGGTAGGGCAGGGCGCGTCGTTGCTGCGTTTGTGCGAGCAGGCATAAGGCTGGGCCAGTTGGCTGGTTTCCGGTGCTGGATTCGCATGATTATGCCGAATATCTTCAATCCATGCAGCCTATCGGCTTTTGCCATCTGGACGCAGTCCACATTTTCTGTTTCTGTATATGGACCTGCGGTTCTATAAATGATACGCAATAAATAATCATATTATAAATCCCGGATAGACGGGGGCGGAAGGCTGTCGATGTATGACCGCGTATATTATGCAACCCACCCGGACTCCGTCCGCGACGCCTCACAGGGTGACCTCAGGGATCGCTACCTCATAACGGATTTCTTCAAGCCTGGCGGATTGTCCCTGAACTACGTCCACCAGGAGCGGCTGGTTATTGGTGGCGCCGTGCCGTTGGGCCAGCCTGTCGAGCTGCCTGTGTCAACGGAGCCCGAATCGCTGGCGGGTCAGCCCTTTCTCGCCAACCGCGAAATGGCCGTGGTGAATGTCGGTCAGACGACCGGGACGGTGCGTGTCGACGGCCGGGTCTTCCCGCTGAAACCGAATGACGCGCTCTATATTGCGAGAGGGGCAGAAAGTGTTGCGTTTGCGTCGGATGACGCCGGCGCGCCCGCCCGGTTCTATCTCGCCTCGACGCCGGCGCATCGGGCGTTCGAAACGAAGCATATCCCGATTGCCTCCGCCAATCCGCTCAAGCGGGGAGACAAGGCGACCGCCAACAGCCGGACCATCTATCAGCTGGTCGTGCCGGGCGTCTGCCAGTCGGCCCAGCTGCTGGTCGGCCTGACCATCCTGGAGCCCGGCAGTGTCTGGAACACCATGCCGCCGCACCTGCACGACCGGCGCTCGGAGGTCTACTTCTACTTCGATCTCGAGCAGCCGGGCTGCATAATGCATTTCATGGGCAAGCCGCAGGAGATGCGCCATATCGTGGCGGGAAACGAGCAGGCGGTCATCTGTCCGCCGTGGTCGCTTCACGCCGGCACCGGGACGTCGCGTTATGCCT
The DNA here is from genome assembly GCA_946480525.1 of uncultured Asticcacaulis sp. The sequence goes on from CAMLLA010000035.1 coordinate 10,867, forward strand.
TCATCTGGGCGATGGGCGGCGAAAACCTCGACTATGACGACATGAACAATCTCGATATCTGTCAATTGAAGTAATCCAAATGCGGACGCGTGACCGACGACGCGATCCGTTAAAACAACGAGAGGGAACATCATGAAGATCCAGATGCTGGCTACCGCCGCCGCCGCCGTCCTGCTGTGCGCGGGCCTGGGGGTGAGCGCTCACGCCGAAACCACCCGCCCCGTGGCCGAAGCCGCCGTGCCTTACCGGACGGACGACGTCATGGCGCTGGCCGAACGCGTGGCCAATTATCAGATCGCCAACATGGCCGGCGGCGCCATCCCGGCCAAGGCATCGCCGGACACGCCGAACAAGACGGGCTGGGTGCAGGGGGCCTTGTTCGTCGGCCTGATCGAAATGGCCGAGCACTCGAAAAATCCGATCTACAGGCAGACCATCCTTGCGCGCGGCGCGGCCAACAAGTGGCAACTGGGGCCGACGACCTACCACGCCGACGACCACGTGATCGGCCAGTCCTATCTGTGGGCATCGCGGAACGGGGCAGGGCCCGAGGCGATCGCGCCGCTTAAGGAGCGCTTCGACACCATCCTCAACTTCCCGCCGGAAGTCGGCCTCAAGCATCGCGAATATACTGATCCGCGCGGCGTCGACTGCGATGAGCGCTGGTGCTGGTCGGACGCCCTGTTCATGGCCCCGGCGGCCTGGCTGGAGCTGTCGAAGGTGACGGGCGACGCGAAATATGCCGACTACGCCAAGAAGGAATTCATCGCGACGACGGACTACCTCTACGATCCGCAGGAGCATCTTTACTTCCGCGATTCGCGCTTCTTCGACCGGCGGGGGCCGGACGGCGAGAAGGTCTTCTGGAGCCGGGGCGACGGCTGGGTGTTCGCAGGCCTTGCCCGGATGATACCCCTGCTGCCCGAAGGCGATCCGGCGCGCGTTCGCATGGAGACCGTCTTCAAGGAGATGGCCGCCAAGCTGAAGGCCATTCAGAAGGCGGACGGTTACTGGTCGCCCTCCCTGTTGTCCGACCCTGCCAAGTCGCTGCCGGAATCGAGCGGAACGGGTTTCTTCACCTATGGCTTTGCCTGGGGGATCAAGGCGGGTCTGCTCAGCCAGAAGGATTACGAGCCGGTCGTCCGCAAGGGCTGGACCGCCCTGGTGCGCTCCGTCCATCCGGACGGCAAGTTCGGTTGGGTGCAGCCGGTGTCGGACCGCCCCGAAAGCGTCAGCTATGACGATACGCAATTCTACGGCGTCGGCGCCTTCCTGCTGGCGGCGACGGCCGTGGCCGATCTGAACCTGAAGCCGGGCAAGTAACGGACCGGCACGAAGAGGGAGGCTGATCATGCAAAGACGAGACTTCATCCTGTCCATGGCCGGCGGCGCGGCCGCCGTGGGCGCCAGCGCCGCCTCGGCAGCCAGGCCCGCGAAACCGCCGAAGACGGAGAGCGACCGCGCCTATATGGCCGGTCTTCTGCAAAAAATGGCGGAGCCGGTCCTGACGAACATGGCGAAAGGGCAGCTCAAGGCGAAATTCCCCGTCGAGGTCAGTCCGATCTGGGACGGCCGGGATAAGAACGTCACCTATATGGAATGCTTCGGCCGACTGATCTCCGGCCTGGCGCCGTGGCTCAGCCTGCCGGCCACCGACACGGCCGAAGGCCGGGTGCGCCGCACGCTCACCGATGCGGCGGTCCAGGCCTACGTCCACTCCGTCGATCCGCAAAGCCCGGACTATCTGTTGTGGGGCGGCCATGGCCAGGCTCTGGTCGATTCCGCCTATTTCACCAACGCTCTGATACGGGCGCCGGGGCAGTTATGGGAGCCGCTGGACGCCACGACGAAGGCGCGCATCGTCAAGGAAGTGAAGAGTCTGCGCCGGGTGTCTCCTCCCTATACCAACTGGCTTCTGTTCGCCGCGATGAACGAGGCGTTTCTTCTCATGGTCGGGGAAGACTGGGATCCCATGCGCGTCGATCTTTCCATCAAGAAGATGGAGGAGTGGTATGTCGGCGACGGCTGGATCGCCGACGGCGCGAAGTTCCATTTCGACTACTACAATTCCTACGTCATCTATCCGATGATCATCGAAATCCTTGAGATCCTGGTCAAATACGAGGCGAAGTTCAACAATCTCAAGCCGGCGGAGCAGCTGGCGATGTGGACGAAGCGGATGCAGCGGTATTGCGAGCATCTGGAGCGGTTCGTGTCTCCGACGGGGACCTATCCGCCGATCGGCCGGTCGCTGACCTACCGCACCGCCGTGTTCCAACCCCTGGCCCTGGCCGCCTGGCGTAAGATCCTGCCGCAGAAGCTGCCGGAAGGCCAGGTTCGGGGTGCGCTGACCGCCGCCCACCGCGCCATCTTCAGCGATCCCGGCAATTTCACCCGCGACGGCTATCTGACCATTGGCTTTGCCGGTCATCAGCCCGCGCTCGGCGACTGGTATTCCAACAATGGCAGCATGTATATCACATCCGAGGGCTTCCTGGCCCTTGGTCTGCCGGAAAGCGACAGCTTCTGGACGTCGCCGGCGCTGGACTGGACGCAGAAGAAGGCGTTTTCGAACGCCGCCTTCCCGAAGGATTACGCGGTCGACTATTAGGCAGGTGTGTCCTTTGGCCGGCCGAGGGGGTGTCATGCACCCCAATATAATATGATTTAAAAATCGTTTTGCAGCTGCGAGCGGTTCGGTGCATTCTGGGCGCGCGTAACGTCGTTGCGCGCAGTCTTCGTTAAGCGTCGCCGATTCATAACAAGGGTGGGCCGCAGTTAGCGCTCCATCCATAATGTGATCCTGCACGGGGATGTGTTTTAATATATTGAAATTATTATAAATTGCTTTTTTGTCCGCAGACATCGACATATTCTGTAGAACCGACCCGGTCTCAATATCTGTACACATAATTGATACACCGCTTCACATGTTGCGATAATGTGACAGGCGTTGAGCTTTTTAAAGGTCCATTATATAAAATCATACAATAGGCGTTCCCATATATGTACTCCGATTTCTTTCTGCGCTATGGTCCGTCCAGCTGATAGAAGCGGGCGGCCGTATCCGGGGCAAAACCGGGGTGGTTCCTCCATTAAAAGCCGTCAGCCGGTACGCAGGGTGAGCCGCGCACGCATCTGAAGGTGCGGCGCGAAAAATAAGGGCCCGCGGGCGCGTCTCGCGACAGGAGGGAAGATGAAAAAGAAACTGTTATTCACCACCATGCTTGCCATGGGTATGGGTGGCGCTCTGTCAGCCTGGGCCCAGGCCCCGGCTGATGCCGCGCCTGCGGGAGAGGACGGCGAGGTCGTGATCGTCCAGGGTTTCCGCGGTTCGCTGCAGCGCTCCCTGAACCTCAAGAAGGACGCCATTGCGGTTCGGGATTCGATCGTCGCCGAGGACATCGGCAAATTTCCGGAGGCCAACGTCGCCGAAGCGTTGCAACGCATCCCCGGCGTCTTCATGTCGCGCGACGGCGCATCGAACGAAGGCCAGCGCATCTCCATCCGTGGTTTGGGCTCGGAATTCAACGTGACGACCCTGAATGGCGCGCCGGTGCGCACCACCTCCTCGACCAATGTCGGCGGGTCGTCGCGCGACTTCAACTATGACGTCTTCGCGTCCGAGCTGTTCGGCCGCGTCGACTTCTACAAGACGCCGCTGGCTGAACTCGAGGAAGGCGGTATCGGTGGCGTCGTCGATCTGCAGACCCCGCGCCCGTTTGATGGCGGCGGCCGTCAGGTCATCCGCTACAACGTCGTTGCCTCCTATAATACGGCGTCGAAGCACGTCGATCCGAACGTGTTTGGCCTGTTTTCCAAGACATGGGGTGACTGGGGCTTCCTGATCGGCGCGGCGCATTCGACCAGCGTCAATATGAAGTCGGGCTTCGAGGCGACCGGTGGCTATAACAGCAGCTATCTCGCCAACCATCCGACGGCCATTCCGAATACATCACCACCGCGTACCGGAACCGGCCCTTTCGTATATGAACTGGACTGGACCGACCCGCGCGCCGCCGCCATGCTGGGCAATCGGACAGCGATCGACAACGCCTATCTGTCGCGCTTCTACCGCTATTACGGCGCGGAAAACACCCGCACCCGCGACGGCCTGGTATCGTCCATCCAGTTCAAGCGCGACCGCTTTGACGTCAGTCTCGACATGCTGGCCTCACGCCTGACCGACTCGCGCGACGAATTCACCTTCGGCATGCCGATCCGCAACTCGCGCACCACCAACCGGACAGCACAGCCGGGCGCGTCGGGACACAACGGCTTTGTGCCGATCGACGTGCGCATCATCGACGGCAATGTGCTTGAGGGCACTTTCGGCAACACCTCGTATCTTGGCGAAAGCTATTATTACGACGCCCACACCAACTATGCCTACGTCTCGCTGAACGGCAAGTTCGAGGTCAGCGACACCCTGCGCCTGACCGGCCAGATCGCCAGCTCCGAGAGCGCGGCCTTCTACGACAACAAGCGCATCGTCTCGAACCTCTACGGCGTCACGACGACGATCGACTGGGGTGACGACCGCGTCTATCCCGGCCTGAGCGCGCCTGGCGTCGATTTCACCGATCCCGCCCGCTATCAGGACTTTTCGACGGCGCTCGACTGGAACCGCGAAGTCGACCGCGAGTGGAGCGGGCGCCTGGTCGCCGACTGGGACTATAAGCTTCCGGCCGACTGGACCGGCCACCTCAAGGCAGGTGTGGTCTATGTCAGCTCGAACAAGCAGAAGGTCAAGCGCAACGGCACCTCGATCGCTTCGGCAAAACTTACGGCTATCGGGCCTAACGGCCTGCGCGCGTCGATGCTGCGCTATGTGCCGCTCGACAACCTGGTGATCGGCGACGACTATCCGCAAGCCTGGGCGACCTTCTCGCGCGGCTATGTCGAAAGCGTGCTCGATCCGCTGGGCGCGGCGCTGTCGTCACCCATGGATTTGTCGACCAGCTTCGAAGCTGAGGAGGCCGTGACCTCGCTCTTTGTCCAGTCCGACTTCAGGGGCCAGGTGCTGGATCGTGAACTGCGCATCAATGCCGGTGTGCGCTATTCGCAGACCGATACGACGATCGACAACTACAAGAAGACCGGGTCGGGTGGCAGTTATCAGCCGAACCAGGAGACGTCGTCCTACGACAATATCCTGCCGTCGGTCAGCTTCGCCTACGACCTCTCCGATGACCTGATCTGGCGCGGGTCGTGGGGCAAGACGATCACCCGGGCCTCCCTGTCGCTCATCGCGGCCCAGACCGTTATCCCGAACATCTACAACACCTATGCGACCTCGGGGAATCCGGACCTGAAGCCCCAGATTTCGACCAACTGGGATACCGGGCTGGAATACTATTTCGGTCGCGGCGGCCTGCTCAGCGCCGGCTTCTTCAAGAAGAAGCTGGTCGACACGACGCAGTCGAAGGAAACCCAGGTCCCGTTCTCGAGCCTTGGCCTGCCGAACACGTCGCTTGCCAACATCTTCTACGACGCCAACGGCAATGTCGATCCGAACCTGCAGATCACGCTGGCCACCTATTACAACCTTGGCACCATCGAGCTTGACGGCTATGAGCTGGCTTACCAGCAGAGCTTCAACTTCCTGCCGGCGCCATGGGATGGTCTGGGCGCCCTAGCCAGCTACACCCGCGTCAATTCGTCGGGCGTCGACTATCCGGCGATGGATGGCCGCATGCTCAACGTCAATACGATCCCGGAATATTCGTACAGCCTGACCGGCTATTACGAAAAGGGACCGCTGGGCGTCCGGCTGACCTACAACTTCAAGGACCGCAGCATCGTCTCCACCTCACAGGACGGTTCCGACCTGCAACGCTGGCGCTCAGGCGTCGGCTATCTGGACGGCAATATCAGCTATAAGCTGAACGACTATGTCGAGCTGCGCCTGGACGCCCTGAACCTGGCGGATACGCTGGGCTTCGAATATTACGAGGATGTATCGGGCCGTTATGGCGACGGCAAGGATACCCGCCTCGACTATGCCAAGTACGACGGCCGGACCATAAAGGTCGGTGTGCGCGGCCGGTTCTGATCAGTGTTGTCCGGAAGGTTCCCTGCGCCTTCCGGAC
>CAMLLA010000036.1 GCA_946480525.1 uncultured Asticcacaulis sp.
CGAAGCCAACGTGCCCTACGACGAGGTGTTCGAGCTCGAGGACATCAACAGCGAGTTCGCGCAGACCGACGTCGCCTTCGTCATCGGCGCCAACGACGTCACCAACCCGGCGGCCAAGACCGACCCGACCTCAGCCATCTACGGCATGCCGATCCTGGACGTCGAAAAGGCCCAGACCGTCCTGTTCGTCAAGCGCGGCATGGCGGCGGGTTATGCCGGCGTCGAAAACGAGCTGTTCTTCCGCGACAACACCATGATGTTGTTCGCCGACGCCAAGAAGATGGTCGAAGGCATCGTCAAGGGGCTGTAAGGTCTCCATATGTCCGAACCGAAGACACAACCCACCGATGTTGATCCGCGCGCGTTTATCGCAACAGACGCGCCGGAGAAACATCGGGCGGATTGCCTGGTCCTTCTGGACATGCTCACCGGGATCACCGGTGAAGCCCCCGTCATGTGGGGCGCGAGCATTATCGGCTTCGGCCAGTACACGATCACTTCCGGCAAGACACCGCAGGTCTGGCCGCTGATCGGCTTTTCACCGCGCAAGGGCGATATCACGCTTTATATCATGCCAGGTTTCGACGATCTGGCGGAGCCCCTATCCCGGCTCGGCAAGCATACCACCTCTGTGTCGTGCCTGTACATCAAGCGGCTGTCCGATATCGACCTCAATGTGCTGAGCAGCATTTTAAGCCAGGCCTATAGCGCCGCGAAGGCGCGCTATCTTTCCTGAACTTACGACCGGCTTACGCATTCATGCGCCATTCAGCCTTAATTTGGCATCTATAGCCCCATATGCTAGTAACTAATCCTGTTTCGTGGGGGCGAAGATGTCTATGAAAATGAAGAATATCGTTCTTGGCCTGACGGCCCTGTCACTGGTCGCGGGTACGCCTGCCATGGCGCAGCTCAAAGCTCCGCAAGTGTCGTCCGAAGGCGGTATCTCAACGTCGACGGCGTCGGCGTCGGACGCCTTTCCCGGCCTGAAGGGCTTCCTTAGCCTGCCTGCGTCGGAGCGATCCCAGATCAATGTCTATTACGTCGCCCGCATCAAGCGCGCCGACAAGTCCCAGGTGAAGATCACCCTGGTCGACGGCGGCCGTCAAATTCCGCTGACGGTCCAGGGGGATGGCCGCATCACGCCGCTGCCAACCCTGGCGCAGCTCAACGGCGGCGCCAAGGTAACCATCAGCGGGCCGCAGTCGGGCTCCTATGCCATGAAAATCAAGGTCAATTCGACCCAGGCCAGCGGCCGAACCTATGACGCTGCGGGTCTTGCCCTCGGCGTCAAGCAGGGCAATGCGGCGGTCGGCAAGATCGCAGGCGCCGCCTCGTTCCTGGTCAAGAAGCTCGACCGCGTCTATTTCGTCGGCGGCGGCTCAGGCACGGTCGAAGTCGGCGGCCAGCAGAAAGCCCTGCCACGCACGGAGGTTGCCGGCGAATATCCGGCCGGCACGCCCTACTTCGTCCCGTCACAGTTTTCCGGCGCGACGCGTATCACCCTGTCCAATCCGGCTTCGAACGCGCTGTTCGACACGGCGCCGAAGTAAGCATCATGAAGGGGGCATTCTTCGCGGCAAGCGCCGCCTTGGTCATGGCGACAGCCAGCTCTGCACAGATGCCAGTCGAGACGCAGTCGATTCCTGCTGAAAAGCTGTTTCCGTTCCTGACCAATTATCTCAAGCTGCCGGCCAGCGAGCGCGACCGCTTCCATCCCAACTATCACCTGATGGCCAAGGGCGTGACGGTCAAAGGCGTTCTCAAACGCAAGTCGGGCGATGTCCCGCTGACCTTCGCGCCTGATGGACTGATGCAACCGGTGCCAACCGCCGCAGACATCGCCGCCGGCACGCAAATTCAGATGTCCGCCCCTAAGGACAGCAAGATCGGCATCGGCATCAAGATCGCGTCTTCGGTCCCGCCGGCGACGACATTGGACGCCAGGGCCCTGAAGGCCAGTATCGAGCAGGCGCGCGCCGGTTCAAAAAAGGCCGCCGGGGCCATGGCGATAATGGTGCCGGACCTTCAGCGCGTCTGCTTCGAAGGCGCGACCAGCGGAACGGCTGTTGCCGCGAACGGCAGGACCGTCGCCCTGAAGACGGAAACTAAGAATGGCAGCGTCGATAAGGGCAGCCCGTGCTTTGCGCCGGCCGATGCGCCCGACGCGGTGCAGGTCAGACTGGATCGCATACCGCGAACCCTGATTATTCTGAAATAGGCTCTTCGACAGCGGCCATGGCGGCGGGTACGCTGCCCTGGGCATCCGACCTGACCTGTTTTTGTACGTTGACGTACATGCCCAGCCAGCCTCCGCCCCACGCGCACAATGCGACCAAGACCGGGCATATAAGGAAGATCAGCAAGGTGTTCGGCTGGACGACCAGGTCAATGAGGAAAAAGGCCGCCAGCAGCACGCCTGCGAGCCACGCCGGAAATTGACCGATCTTGGCCCAGCGCACGGCGCAGTAGGCGCCGGCCAGGGTGCCGAAAATCCACGACACGGCGATGACCCAGTAGGAGCCGATCGGATCCGACTTCAGCAAATCCGAATGCGCGCTGAAATCAATATTCGGGTAGCGGGGAGCAATCGAGTAAAACACCGATTTGGCGATCGTATAGGTGACCATGCCGATCAAAAGCCCCAGAAGCACCGCCAGCAGCACGACGAGCAGTTGACGGGTCTTGCCCTGGTTCCATTCGGCAAGCCAGTCCTGGAAACGGCTGAAAAAGGTCGATTGCATGGTTGGGGCCCTTTGTTTTGTTATGTCCCGATCATAACCAGCGCGATGACTCACGCTGGCCCGCCAGCCCCATTATTAACATAATCTAAACCGCTGAAAAGCGTTTATCGGTTAACAGGGCGGGGACGCCCGTCGTCGTCGATGGCGACAAAGGTAAAGCTTGCCTCTGTAACGCGCGTCTTGTCGAGGCTTTCTCGCGGGCGGCGATAGGCATCGACCTGCAGCTTCATCGAGGTCCGGCCAGTGGACGTCAGCCTGGCGTAGACGCTGACCTCATCGCCGACATGGACAGGCGTCAGGAAGACCATACCGTCGACAGCAATGGTCGCCACGCGGCCGCGCGAGACGCGTGACGCGACATTGCCGGCCGCCAGGTCCATCATCGACATCAGCCATCCGCCGAAGATATCGCCCGACGGATTGGTATCGGCAGGCATGGCTGTCGTCAGCAAGGCCAGGTCATTGGGGTCAGGCAGGCTTGTGTCGGTTATGCGGGTCACCAACGGGGATCTCCGAGAACTAGAGCGATATGGCGAAGGGTGAAGCGGCTTTCGCCTTAAATATCGCGACAAACAAAAATCCAAAGCATGAAAAAAGCGCCGAAGGCCTGGCCTTCAGCGCTTTCATACAGATATCCGTTCAATTACGCCTTGGAAGGACGGCCGGTAGTGGCGCCGCCTTCGCGCTGGATGCGCTTGCGGGCCAGCTTGCGGGCGCGGCGCACGGCTTCAGCCTGCTGGCGAGCGCGCTTTTCGGAAGGCTTTTCGTAATGCACGTGGCGCTTCATTTCACGGAACGAGCCTTCACGCTGCATCTTCTTCTTGAGGGCCTTCAGGGCCTGGTCGACGTTGTTGTCACGGACGAAAATCTGTACCAGAGGTCTCTCTCCATTCGGTCTTGTTGGCGGCCCCTTCGAGGACAGGGCCCGCGCCGCAGCCGGTCCTCTCCGCCATGGGATGTAAAAAAAGTTGAGCCCGCAAACGGGGTCTGCGGGACGGTCGCACTGCCCATACATCACGACCACGCCCATGTCCAGCCAAAGGCAGCGCGAAAAGGGAATTCCGGTAACGTTTTTTTGCGCTCTGACACGACGCGCTGCGACAATTTGCTGGCACATGCCCTCTTGGCTGCCGGCCGCGGAACGCCTATCCTGATCAACATGAGCGAAGCCGAGCCCTTTTCCGATCTCAAATCCGCCGAAGTCGCGCTGGCCCAGGCCGTGGCCGGCTTCATTCCGGAACTGGGCCTGAACCGCATGAGTTTCCATGCGGGCGCAAGGGCCGCCGGCCTTAGTGTTGGCGAACGCGACCTGATCGCGCCTAACGGCGCCCTCGACATTGCCGCCATTCTGTGGCGCGGCCACGACGCCGCGCTGACGACGCCCGAGGTCACGGCCGCCCTCCCCGGCATGAAGATCCGCGAAAAGATCAATCATCTGCTCAACCTGCGCATCGATGCCTTTGCGCGCGAGGAAAAGCTGGCTCACCGGTTGACGGGCTTCCTGATGCTGCCCATGCACCTCGATCTGCATCGCCGGCTGATGTGGGATACGGCCGATCTTATCTGGCGGCTCGCGGGCGACAAGGCGCTCGATGAAAACCACTACTCGAAACGCACCATCGTCTGCGGCATCCTGGCCGCGGCCATGCTGACGCGCCTGTCGCGCGGCGCCGAGGCGCAGTCCGAACAGATTTCGCGCAATATCGACGCGGTCATGGAGTACGAGAAATTCAAGGCCAAGATGCCGTTCAAGCCGGAAGCGGCCTTCCTGCAACTGGCCGCCGATCTCGGCAAGCTGCGTTACGGCCGCTCCGACGCCGCGGCGGAAGCCGGCCAGTGAAGGCCATCCGCGCCCTCCTTGCCTGCCTGTGGATGCTGTTCGGCATTACGGCCGCCGCCCACGCCGGCATGGCTACACCCATCTCCGATCCCCCATGTCACGATCAGGCGGCCAATCACCACCAGGCCACCGCGCAGAAGGCTCAGCAGGCGTTGTTGCCGTGTTGCAGCCAGCCGGTAGGGATCGCGCCCGCCGAGGTCTTTGTACCGTCGGCGGCACGCGTCGAATATCTCAGGCTTACGCCGGCGCCGGTTCTGAAACTGTCCAGCCTGCCATCCACGCACGAGCCACCGCCGCCCAAGAGCGTCTGATCGCCCCTTCCCGATCACATCTTTCAAGGACGCAAACCATGTCTATTCTTACCAGGGCCGCCTCCACGGCCCTATTGGCGCTTGGCTTGATGCCCGCCGCCGCCTTCGGGCAAACCCACGATCACCACGCCCGCGATACCGCGCAAACCGGCGACGATCCGCACGCGCACATGAACCACGATGCGCCGGATCCGAAATGGCGCATCCACACGCACGCCACCCTTTCCCTGGTCAACAGCCATCAGTCGGGGCCGCGCGGTGGCGACAAGACCTTTGTCGCGGGCATGGCCATGATGATGGCCAGCCGCGCGCTCGACGACCGCAACAGCCTCGAACTCAAGGCCATGCTGTCGCCCGACCCCTTTATGGGCAAGGACGGCTACCCCCTCCTTCTCCAGGCCGGCGAAACCGCCGATGGCGTCAACCATCTGGTCGACCGGCAGCATCCGCACGACCTGTTCATGGGACTGACGGCGCGCCTGACCCACCGGTTTGACGGCGATATCACGGCTTTCGGAGAAGTCGGCTATCCGGGCGAATTCGCGTTTGGGCCTACCGCCTTCATGCACCGGCCGTCCGGCGAAAACTTTCCGACAGCCCCGCTTACCCACCACTGGTTCGACAGCGGCCACATCACCTGGGGCGTTGTTACTGCCGGCGTGTCGAAAGGCCCGTTTACCCTGGAAGCGTCGCAATTTACCGGCCGCGAACCCGACGAAAAGCGATTTGACTTTGAAGAGGCCCGGCTTGATTCCACCGCATTGCGGCTCAGCTGGCAGGTCACACCGGACCTGAAAGCACAGGCATCATGGGCGCGCCAGGTCAGCCCTGAAGCCCTGGAGCCCGACGAGGACCAGACCAAGTCGTCGCTCAGCGTCGAATATGCCCGCGACCTCGGTTCGCTCGGCGGATTGCGTTCGACCCTGGCCTGGGCGCGCAAGGAGAGCCAAGGCGGTCACAGTCACGGCGGTGACAAGCCGGCGGACGGCTGGCTCTTCGAAAACACCTGGGTGATCAATCCGCGGTGGATGGTGCTGGGACGCTATGAACGCATCCGCAGCGACGAACTGGTTCACGATCCCTATTGGGTCGCCAAGACGGAGCTGGGCGGTGTGCGCACCTTCCGGATTAATGACAAGGCAACTCTCGGTCTCGGTCTTTCCCAGCAATTCAACAGCGTGCCGGACGCCCTGAAAACCGTCTATGGTAACAATCCCAACGGAACCATCGCCTTCATGACGCTCAAACTGAACGCCATGTAGGACCAAACCTCAGCCCTTGAGGGCTTCCAACCCCTCGGCGGTCATGGTCAGGTTGACCTCGGTGATCTCTACGTCGGCGACGCCGTAAACCGAAAACGGATCAAGCTTGGCCATGGCCTCCACCTCTTCCCGCGGCCCTTGCGCGAAGATCATGCCTCCGGTGCGCGGCACCTTGCGGCCCGACGCCAGGAACATGCCGGTGCGATAGCCTTCACGCAGCCACGTCACGTGCGCATCAAGATGCTTGTCGACCTCGGCCTCGGGCGCCTTGTAGGTCAGGGACAGTACGAACATTACGATTTTATCCGGTTGATATGGCCCATCTTGCGGCCGGGTCTGGGGTCGTCTTTACCGTAGACATAGAGACGCGACTGAGGCTCCGCCGCCAAAGATGGCCATTCGAGAATGTCGGCGCCGAGCAAATTGGTCATCTCGACCGTGCAACGCGCCGTGCTATCGCCCAGCGGCCAACCGGCGACCGCACGAATATGCTGCTCGAACTGGTCGCAGACGCAGCCATCCTGGGTCCAGTGGCCGGAATTGTGAACGCGGGGGGCAATCTCATTGAGCAGCAGCCGGTTACCCGGCAGGACGAACAGCTCGACGGCCAGAACGCCGACGAAATCCAGCCCCTCCAGTACCTTGACGGCGATTTCCCGCCCCTCTTCCTGGACATGGATCGGCACGTCGGCCGGGGCCAGGGTTGTCGACAGAATACCATGGACGTGGTGGTTTTCGCCGATCGGAAAGGTCTTGATACTGCCGTCCCAACCCCGCGCCGCCACCACGGAAATTTCGCGGACGAAGTCGGCCTTGGCCTCGAGGATCGACGGCCGGCCGTTCAGCGAGGCGTAGGCCTGTTCGACATCTTGGGATGACCGCACCCAGACCTGGCCCTTGCCGTCATAACCTTCGCGCCGCGTCTTCAGAAGCGCCTCAGGCGTCGGGCTGTCGCGATAGGCCGCCGCCAGGTCGTCGACGCTGTTGATCTCGAAGAAGTCGACCGTGCCGATCCCGGCTGCGCGTGCAAACTGTTTTTCGAACACGCGGTCCTGGGTGATGCGCAACGCCTTGGACGACGGCGCGACGACGGCGCCCCGGGCCACCAGGAAATCGAGACTGGCAGCCGGCACGTTCTCGAACTCGAAGGTCACGACGTCGCAACCCTCAGCGAACTTCGCCAGCGCGTCTTCGTCGGAATAGGCGGCGACCTTGGAGGCCAGCGACACCTGAGCGGCCGGCGACTGTTTATCCGGGCCGAAGGTCACGACCTTGAAACCCAGGCGCGAAGCTGCCTGCGACAACATGCGGCCGAGCTGGCCATCGCCAAGAATGCCGATCGTGGCGCCGAGATTTAACGGCTCCATCAGTCTTCCACCGTCTCGGGCACACCATCTGTCTGCGCCTGACGCAGTGCTTCGACGCGCGCGGCCAGCTCCGCGTCATTGAGGGCCAGGATCTGCGCCGCCAGGATGCCGGCATTCTTGGCGCCCGCCTCGCCTGTCGCCAGGGTGCCAACGGGAATGCCGCCCGGCATCTGCACGATCGACAAAAGCGAATCGATCCCCTTCAACCCCTCCTTCAACGGGACCGGCACGCCCAGGACCGGAAGGGTCGTCAGCGACGCCGTCATGCCTGGCAGATGGGCAGCGCCACCGGCGCCGGCGATGATGACCTTGAAACCCGCTGCCTTTGCGCCCGTGGCAAATTCATACATGCGCTGCGGTGTACGGTGCGCGGACACAACCTTTGCCGTGTAAGGCACGTTGAGGCCATCCAGGATTGCCGCCGCCGCCTTCATCACGCCCCAGTCGGACCGCGACCCCATGATGATTGCCACAGGTGGGGTTTCAGCCATCGGATATCCTTGTGTAACAGGGGACTTTGGAAAGGCGCGGAGTATAGTCACAAGCTTTCCCACTGCAAGGGATGATTTGTCCTCAATTTGTGCACCGCAACGCTCACAAATTCTTACCATTAATCGAGGTTAACGGCGCCCTCGCGACATTGCGCCACAGTTTCGACTATGCTTTGATAGCGTCGGCGCGATTGGGGATGCGCTGTGTCATCTCGATCAGTTCCAGGTATGGTTTTGGACTCGCAACATTTCCCTGTGAGCGCGGCGCATGCAGCCGGCACTGCACCTTCCGGCCGTCCGGAAGGCCCAAGACCCGCGACCACGGCGTCCATGCAAAGCCTGCTGGCGCAATATTTCGAAATCCAGCAGGTCGAGCCGACCCTGGCGCCGGCGCCTGAACCGTCGCCGGTATTCGCACCGCCGGTCATGGACATCCTCGTTCCCGCTCCGCCCTCCCCTCATCCGGGCAAGCCCGCGGAAGAAGCCGTTTCCGCGTCGGCCCAGGCGCTGATCGACAGCCTCAAGGCGGAAAACGCGCGGCTGAGAATGCAGTTGGAAGCGCAGTCGAAGGCGCTCAACGATGCGCAGTCCCTGGCCGATTCGGACGTCCTGACGCCGACCCTGAACCGTCGCGCCTTCCTGCGTGAAATGCATCGCGCCATGGCCGACTGCCGGCGCTATGGCGAACAGGCCTGTCTGATCTATCTCGACATGGACGGCTTCAAGAGCATCAACGATACCTATGGCCACGCCGCCGGCGATGCGGCCCTGGTCTATGTCGCCGAAACCCTGACCGGCAGCGTCCGCGAAGGTGACAGCGTCGGCCGCATTGGCGGTGATGAATTCGCCATCCTGCTACGCCGCGCCGACCTGAATTCTTCCCGCATCAAGGCGCTCAAGCTCGAAGCCGAACTGGCGCTTGGGACGTTCGAGCACAACGGGCTGTACCTAAAGGCCGGCGGGTCTTTCGGCGTGCGCGCCTTTGCCGCGCAGCCCTCGGCGGAAACCTGGCTGTCGGAAGCCGACGCAGCCATGTTTCTGGTCAAAAAATCGGCGCGATGACCCGTGTCCTGGCCGCCATAAGCCTGCTCATTCCCGATTATGACGAGGCGATTACCCATTACTGTGGCGATCTGGGCTTTGATCTGATCGAGGACACCGATCTTGGCGGCGGCAAACGCTGGGTGCTGGTCGCGCCGCCGGGATCGACGGAGACCCGGTTGCTGCTGGCGAAAGCCTCAAAGCCAGAACAGATCGCGCGTATCGGCGACCAGACCGGCGGGCGCGTGTTTCTTATTCTTCATACGGATGATTTCGAACGCGACTACGCGCAGTTCCGGCAATCTGGCGTGACCTTCACGGAAACGCCGCGTGATGAAGCCTACGGCAAGGTCTGCGTCTTTCGCGACCGCTTTGGCAATCTCTGGGATCTGCTTCAGCCAAAGCCATAAAGACCCTGCCGGGGCGGCGGTCACCGCCCCGGCCTTACGGGTCACATCTGCGCCACCACTCCGGGAACAGGGGCGGCGGTGTCGGATTGGCTCATCCACGACACGGCGGTTAGCGCGGCGGCAAAAGCAATGACCGCCGCTATGGCCGGGATAAGAGGTATGGACTGACGCATGATCGAAACTCCGGCACGAAACGAGACCTGAAATCAGATCAACTTGCGCGGAAAAGCATTCGCGCAGGCCATCAGAATGGCCCCGTGCGGATAAATAGGCGCTGCCTTTGCGCAGACGCGAATGTAAGAATTTTAGAAAGAGAACAGGCGCTGGTGTTCTTCGATTGCAAACGAGTCGGTCATACCCGCGATGTAGTCACAGATGACCCGCGCACGCGCCGTTTCCGAATCCTTTGAGCACACAAGCTGGAACCATTCGGTCGGCAGGGTGTCCGGCTCTTCCAGGAACAGATGGAACATGGCGTTCAGCGTTCGCTTGGCATAAGAGCGCGTACGGTTGAGCTTGTAATGCTTGTACATGCGCTCGAACAAAAAGCCGCGCAGGCGCGACAGGTCGTCGAACACACCCTTCGAGAACTGGACCATCTGACGTTTGGCGGTCCGGACGTCTTCGGCCGTGACGATGCCGTCTTCGGCCATGCGCTTTTCGGTTTCCGCAAGCACGTCGTCGATCATGATACCGATCATGCGCCGCACGGCCTCCAGACGCAGCATGCGGTCGTTGAGCGACGGCCAGTCCTTCTGCACCGAGCGGATGGCTGGGCCGATCATCGGCACGTCGAGCAGATCGCTGATGGTGAACAGTTCAGCGCGCAAGCCATCATCGACGTCGTGATTGTTGTAGGCGATGTCATCGGCAATCGCCGCGACCTGGGCTTCCAGCGATGCGAACGTGCCGGGCCTCAAATCCCACAGAGCGTTGAAGTCGCTGATCGATTTCCATGACGGTTCATTCAGGTGGTGGCTGACCGGGCCATTGTGCTTGACGATGCCCTCGAGCGTTTCCCAGGTCAGGTTCAGCCCGTCCCACGCCGGGTAACGTACCTCCAGCTTGGTGATGATGCGGAAGGCCTGGACATTGTGGTCGAAGCCGCCCCACGGCTGCATGCACCTGTGCAGTTCATCCTCGCCGGCATGGCCGAACGGCGGATGGCCCAGGTCGTGCGACAGGGCAATGGTTTCAGCCAGATCGACATCGAGATTGAGCGAATGCGCCAGGGAGCGCGCGATCTGCGCCACTTCGAGACTATGGGTCAGGCGCGTACGGAAATAGTCGCCTTCGTTAGCGACGAAGACCTGCGTCTTGCCCTTCAAGCGGCGAAACGCGGTCGAATGGATGATCCTGTCGCGGTCACGCGCAAAGGCCGTCCGCCGCGAGGCTTCACCTTCGGAATGAAGGCGGCCGAGGCTGTTGGTCACGTCGGAAGCAAAGCTCGCCAGGGTCATGATGAAGGTCCGCGTTTATCGTTGGGTCTGGGTCTATACTACAAACTGTAACCACCATCTAAAAAATTGCCGGTTTTCAGCCTGTTTCACAGTCAAGGGGGCTGATTTTACAGACAAATGCCTCCATATTGCCGTCTATGAGCCACAACATCACCCTTACCGCTTCGGCCGCCCGCCACATCAACCGCCTGAGCCAGGATGCGGGCCACCAGATCATGCTGCGCGTCATTGTCGAAGGCGGCGGCTGTTCGGGCTTTCAATACAAGCTCGACCTGGTCAGCGAGAAACAGCCCGATGAGAGCGAGATCAGCCTTGATGGCGCCACCGCCCTGGTCGACGAGATATCGGCGCCGCTCATGGCAGGCGCGATGATCGACTATGTCGAGGAGTTGGTCGGATCGCAATTCAAGATCCTCAACCCGCTGGCTACCGCATCGTGCGGCTGCGGAACCAGCTTCTCTCTCTGAGCAGTCATCTGCGGGGTTGCCCGAATCCGCCTGCGGGCCTACAGCTTTCGCCATGAAACTCGCGACCTGGAACGTCAACTCCGTCAATGCCCGCCTGCCGCTGCTGCTGGAATGGTTCCGCGAAGCCGCGCCCGACGTCTGCGCGCTGCAGGAACTCAAGTGCCTGGAAGAAAAATTCCCTTTCGAAGCCTTTGAATCGCTGGGCTACAACTGTGCCGTCCATGGCCAGAAGACGTGGAACGGCGTGGCCATCCTGTCGAAGTTTCCGTTAAGCGACGTGACCAAGGGGCTGGGCGGCGATCCGGCCGACGAACAATCGCGCTACATCGAAGCCGTCGTCGAAGCGCCGAAGCCCATCCGCTTTGTCGGCATATACCTGCCAAACGGCAATCCGCTCGGCACGGATAAATATGCCTATAAACTCGGTTGGCTGGAACGGCTCCACGCCCGCGCCGCAGAGCTTCTGACCTATGAGGAAATCACTGTCATAACCGGGGATTTCAATATCATTCCTACCAGGGACGACTGCTGGAAAGAGAGCGTCTGGCTCGACGACGCCCTCTATCAGCCGGCTGTCCGCCAGGCCTATCAGGGCCTGAAGAACCTCGGCTATACCGACGCCTTCGAAGCCATGCCACCGGAAGGCAACCGCTATACCTTCTGGGACTACCAGGCCGGCGCCTGGCAAAAGAACGAAGGCATCCGCATCGACCATCACCTGCTGTCGCCCCAGGCCGCCGACCGCCTGACCGGCGTGGTCATTCACAAGGACACGCGCGGCCGCACGCACGACGAAGCGAAACCGTCCGATCACGTCCCGGTCGAGATCGAAATAACAACGGAATATTAACCGCTTGCGCGCAGGCTTAAAGCTTTCTTAGCCATAATCAGGCGTAAAGCTTTCATGGCCCATGCTGCGCGTATCCTTCTCTACTTCCTGTTTGCCGGGATCGGCCTGACCCTGATTGCGTCCGGCCTGATGTGGTGGTTCGAAGCCTCACGCCGGTTGTCTCGCGCCCTGCATTCCGCCCTCGGAAAAGCCGCCGACGCCGTCATCTTTGATCTTAACGGCAAGAAGGCCGCCGGCCTCGATTTTACCGCCGGCGACCTGGCCGTCCTTTGGGACACCGGCGCGCACGGACTGGTTTTCGCCTTCGATGAGATCGAAGGCGCCGAGCTGATCGTTGACGAACGCGTCGTCGCCCGTGCCCAACGCGGCGAGCCGCGCCGGCTCCTCGATGAAAATTACGCCAACGCGTCCCGCGTCATCCTGCGGCTGATGTTCGACCACGTTGAGACGCCGGAAATCGAAATCACGCTTTACGGCGAAATCAGCCAGAACCCGGTCCACGCCAAGACGGCAGCCGAAGCCGTACGGCTGGGACGCAAATGGCTGTCGCACGTCGATGCCGTCATCAAGCGCATGCCGCAGCAGGTCGAGGCGGGGCCAGCCGCGGTTGCCAAGACTGCGGCATCCGTCGAAACACCTCGGGAAGCCCCCGCGGTCGCCCCTCGCCCGGTCCATGAAATGCCGCCCTGGGAAGAGGATGACACGCTGATCGATGACGATACGGCCTATGTTCCGGCGCGCGCCTGATGTACGACATCGGCAGACTCGCCTGTTAGCGTTGCGGCACTGAAACCACAATCTGCATGAAAATAGAGACTTACGCCGTGTTTTGCGTGGCTTTGCCCTAATTTGGCCCTTGCCCTCTTAACCTCGCCGGTAATGTGTGGTTAATATGTGGCGGTGCCCTTTGCAGCAGAGTCCGAATCTTGCCGACGTTTTTGCCAGCCCTGATTATTCTGTCCGCTGCCGTGCTGGCCATCCTGTTCATTCTGTACAGGATATACGAAACGCGTGTCGAACAGCCCAAGAAACTTGAAGACGAGGTCAAGGAAGCCCTGGCCGGGGCCCGCGCCGAGGTCGAGTCGATCGAGCCTGTCCGCCGCGCCGCCTGCGCCATCTCCTACGCCGCCAACAAGATCGTCATCGTCCGCGACTTCGGCAAGAAGCCGACGCGCCTCTATACCATAGGCGACCTGTTCGGCCTGGAAGTCTTCGTCGACGGCAAGGTATTTGCCCGCGTCGTTCGCGCCGGATCGCACAAGCCGCTCGACAGCGGCTCCTATAAGGCGGTCGATGAGATCGATCCCAATGTCCAGACCGTCGTCATGCGCCTGATCTTCGACGATCCGTCGCACCCGGACTATGAACTGAAACTGTGGGATCCGAACGATGCCTTGACGGCGCGCGCCGAAGGCCCGCGGGCCGCGCTGGTCACCGCGCGCAAGTGGTTTTATCACGTGGAAGCCATCCTGCGCCGTCCTGCTCCAAGCGAATTGCGCGCGCCGGCTCCATTCACGCCCGCGCCGGAGCCCGCCAAGGTGGCGGCGCCTGTGCCGCCGCCCGCAGCCATCCCCGCGCCGCAGCCGGCTATCCCCGCGCCCGTGCCATCTGCCGCCCCCAGGCCTGAAGGCGATGTCCTGAACGCGCCGCTTATTCCGTACATCTGATTCTCCTATGTGGACTCTCGCGCTCGCCTGCGCCTTCTTCCTGTGCATCCACCTGATGGTCAGCGGCACGACGCTGAAAGAGCAACTGA
Source organism: uncultured Asticcacaulis sp. (assembly GCA_946480525.1). The sequence goes on from CAMLLA010000036.1 coordinate 14,000, forward strand.
TCAGCGGTATCGGCAAAATCGCCTACTTCACGCTCTTCGGCCTGTTCTCGATCGTTGGCCTGATGTGGATGAGTGTCGCCTTCGTCATTGCGCTCGGCAATCATGACGGACTGAATCACACCTTCTGGACGGCGCCGCTCTTCCTGCGCATCCTGGCGCTGGTCGGTAATTTTCTGGCTTTTCTTCTTGTCGTCCTGGGCGTTCTCAGCCCGTCACCCAGCAATCTTTTGTCCTTGCGCAGCCTGCCGGAAAAGCCGGTCTACGGCATCATCCGCATTTCACGCCACCCCATCCTGGCGGGCATCGGTCTGTGGTCCCTGATCCACCTTGTCTGCAACGGCAATCTGGCCAGCTGGGTCTTCTTTGGTTCTCTCCTGGCCGTCTGCGCCGTCGGCGCCAACAATATCGATCGCAAACGTGAGGCACAGTACGGCGAAGTGTATCGCTCGCTCAGAAAGCGGACATCGATCGTGCCCTTCGTAGCCATTATTGAAGGCCGGACAGCCTTTGTGCCGGATGAGCTGGGTTATGCCCGCATGTTCCTGGCGGCCTCGACCTTCGCCGTCTTCGCGGTACTGCACGAACTGCTGTTCGGGGTCCGTGCCCTATGACACATTTACAATAATTTTACCCAAGCCTTGACGGCGCCTGCCGCGTCGGGGATAACTTTGGCGAAGGCTGTGCGCGCACGGCCTTAGAGCATCCGGTAAACCGGACAGGTGGGGTAGTAAGAAGCGTCGGCCATGAAGCTGTCAGCCTTGACATTACTGTTATTCTTCGTGTCCGTGGCTCTCGTCATGGCAAGCGTGGTCGGCTATTTCCGCCCCCTGCCCTATGTCACCGAATACCGTTACTGGCTGGCGCTCGGCGGCTATAGCATCCTGGCCTTCGGCATTATCTTCAAAGGCCATTCCCACTAAACGTCATAACGAAGAGGCTTGAGCGGCTTCTGCTCAGGTACCTGGACGAAGCGTGAGGCGACCTCAGGCTTCGGCCTCTGCCGGTTCTTCCACGGCTTCATCGATAGCCAGGGCAAGGCTGAGCGCAGCCAGGGCTTCTTCGCCCGTGCACAGCGGCCGTTCACGGCGTCCCTGCACCGTCTCCAGAAAACGATAAACGCTTGTTCCGAGCGGATCCTTGGCGATCACGGCCTCGGAAAACTCAGGATTTAACGGGAAGGGCGTCGTGTTTTCGAAGGTGCGATTAAGAAAATCGATCGCCACTTCGCCGCTCGGATAGACGATCCGCATGGTGCGTTCGCGGGCATCGGCCATGCGCGATGCCTTGAATACCGCTACCGAGCCGTTTTCAAACATAAGCTCGGCCGTCACTTCGTCCGCGCCCGCGGCCTGATAGCCCGGCTCCTGACGGCGGCGGGCAGACGCGTCAAGACCGCCTGGCTCGCTGCCCGACAGGCTGAGCGCGAGATCGAGGTCATGGATCATCAGGTCCAGCACAACCGAGACGTCCAGGTTGCGCGTAGAGGCCGTGCCGTTGCGAACAGCCTCCAGGCGGGTCGGGCGCTCCACCACATCATAGAGGCCCATGGCTTCGAAGACGCTGCGTTCCTGGTGACCGCAGGCCAGCACCAACCCGTTGGCTTCGGCAAGCTCGACCATGCGGTCGCCATCTTCCGCTGATGTCGCGAGTGGCTTTTCGCTGTAGACGTGCACCCCGGCGGCCAGTGCCTTGAGCGCAATGCCGGCATGGGCAAAGGCCGGCGTCGCAACGGTCAGGACATCCAGACGGCTCAGGAAATCGTCAAACTGATCGCCATGAAACGCCGTGACGCCATAGCCCTCGGCCAGGGCTTCGGCGCGGTCCTTGTCGAGGTCGTAGATGCCGACGAATTCGACAGGAATACCGGCTTCGGGCGCCTGACGGTACTTGTTGGCGTGATACCCGCCGAAAACGCCGGCGCCGGCAACGCCCACACGCAAAAGCTTCGACATAACCGCCTCCTGTTACCGTTCCACGAAGGGTTGTAAACCGGTTTGCCACGGAACGAAAATGACTTTTTTCTAATTATACCCATTATGCCCAGGGTCTTCTCTTGGCGATATCATGTGCACAGCAGCGTGATCGGTGAACAAAGCGCTTTCGCACCCGCAACCGCCGCGTTAAAAGCGACGCCACCTTTGGCGCTCAGGCCTTGTGCCTGGGCGTTCTGCTTATCCTGGAGACTGTCGTGAAACGTCTGTTCGGCGCCTATGTAATTGTCGACTACAGTGCCGCCGAAGGCAAGAAGACGGGCGAGTCCTCGGTGTGGATCGGCGTCATGAAGCGCGATGTGCGGTTTCGCCTGTCTTATGAAGCCCATAATCCGGCGACCCGAGCCGAAGCCCTCGCCCTGCTGCGCTCCATCCTGGCCGATCTGCATAAGCGCGGGGACCGCATCCTGCTGGGCGTTGCATTCGCGCTTGGCTTTCCGCGCGGGACCGTCAACCGTCTGCAGCTGAAGGGTACGCCGTGGCAGGCCATGCGCACCTTTCTTGCGCAAAACGTCGTCGACAAGGCGGACAACACCAACAATCGTTTCCAGGTCGCCGCCAAGATGAACCGGCTGATGACGGACGAAGCCTGGCCGTTCTGGGGCTGCCCGAAGAACGCCGCCCAGAAGTGGCTGTCGACGCTCAAACCCGACTCCTTCGGCGATTTTCCCGAATACCGCCTGACCGAGGAAGCCGCGCGCAGCCAGGTGAAAAAGACGGCGCATCCCAAAAGCCTGTGGCAGATGCACGGCGCAGGCGTTGTCGGCGGCCAGGCGATGCTGGGCATTACCGCAACGAAGTCGGTCATGGACACTCTGGGAGCGTCGGCGCGTCTCTGGCCGTTTGAAACCGGCTTCGGGGCCCTGGACGATGCGGGGCTCGACGGC
>CAMLLA010000037.1 GCA_946480525.1 uncultured Asticcacaulis sp.
GTTGTGGATCGATCCGCGCTCCGCCTCCGCCTGGGTCGTGTTCGGCGTCACCATGGCCTATGGCGTGCTGGGTTATATCGATGACTACGCCAAGGTGACCAAGCAGACCTCGGCCGGCCTGACCTCGATCCAGAAACTGATCGCCCAGATCGCTATCGCTGTCGTGGCCGTACTGGTCCTGATCTATTACACGCCGCAGCCGCCCGATGCCCCCAAGCTGGCGACCTCGCTGGTCTTGCCGATCTTCAAGAACGCCGTGTTCGACCTGGGCCTGTTCTTCGTCGTCTTCGGCGCTGTCGTCATTGTCGGCGCATCGAATGCCGTCAACCTGACCGACGGCCTGGATGGCCTGGCCATCGTGCCGGTGATGATCGCGGCGGGCGCGTTCGGTTTCATCGCCTATGTCGTCGGTAACTTCAAATTCGCCGAGTACCTGATCGTCCACTTCGTACCGGGTGCGGGTGAAGTCGCGGTGATCTGCGCTGCCATCATAGGCGGGGGCATGGGCTTTCTGTGGTACAACGCGCCGCCGGCCAAGATTTTCATGGGCGATACCGGTTCGCTGGCGCTGGGCGGTGGTCTTGGCGCCGTGGCGGTCGCGACCAAGCACGAGATCGTCCTGGCGATCATCGGCGGCCTGTTCGTCGTCGAGGCCATGTCGGTCATGATCCAGGTTGGCTATTTCAAGCTGACCAAGAAGCGCATCTTCCTGATGGCCCCGATTCATCACCATTTCGAAAAGCTTGGCTGGCCGGAATCGACCGTCGTCATCCGGTTCTGGATCGTTGCAGCGCTGCTGGCCATGGTCGGCCTGGCAACGCTGAAGCTGAGGTAGGTGGACCTCGCTTATTTCATAATTCCCTCCCCGTTTTGGCTGCCGCCGAGGCCGGGGAGGGGGACCGCGAAGCGGTGGGAGGGGGATGCCGCAAACTTCCCCCTTCCGTCATTGGCTTCGCCAATGCCACCTTCCCCGTAAACAGGGAAGGAAGTAATTACGCTGCCGAAGGAGTCCCAGCATGATCCCAGTCAAAGGTTTCGAAGGCAAGCGTGTCGCCATCTTCGGTCTCGGCCGTTCCGGACTGTCGGCAGCCCGTGCGCTCAAGGCCGGCGGCGCCGAGCCGCTGTTGTGGGACGACAAACCGGCTTCGGTCATGGTCGCGACCAAGGAACGCTTCACCGTCGAAAACCTGAGGAATACCGACTGGTCGGAAATCGACGCACTCATGCTGTCGCCTGGCGTGCCGCTGACCCACCCTGAGCCGCATTGGACGGTGCAGATGGCAAAGCACGCTGGTGTGCCCATCCTTGGCGACATCGAACTTTTCGCCCGGACGCTGGCGGCTGTGCCCGAAAAAAAGCGCCCAAAGACGGTGGTGATTACCGGCACCAACGGCAAGTCGACGACGACGGCGCTGATCGGTCATATTCTGAAGGCGGCCGGCAAGGATGTCCATGTCGGCGGCAATATCGGCATCGGCATCCTGGACCTGCCATCGTCCATGCACGCCGGCTCGATCTACGTTATCGAAACCTCGTCCTATCAGCTCGACCTGACGCTGACGTTCAAACCTGACGTCGCCGTCCTGATGAACTTTTCGCCCGACCACCTCGACCGGCACGGCGGCATGGACGGCTATATCGCCGCCAAGAAGCGCATCTTCATGAACCAGACGGAGGCACAGACCGCTGTCATCGGCAGCGACGACGATTACAGCACGCGGCTGATTTCCGAGATGCGCGCCGGCCATCCGGTCAAGCTCGTGCCGGTCTCGTCCAAGCGCAACGTCGGCGAAGGCGTCTATGCCATCAATGGCGTGCTGTTCGACAGCTCCGAAGGCCGTGCGCGTCAGATCATCGACCTGAAGACCGTGCGGACGCTTACCGGCCGCCACAACTGGCAGAACGCCGCTGCCGCCTACGCGGCCTGCAAGGCGCTGGGTCTGGGGCCTGAAGCCATAGTTGCCGGCATGCGCTCCTTTCCCGGCCTGGCCCACCGCATGCAGGAGATCGGCCGGATCGGCAAGGTGCGCTTCATCAACGATTCCAAGGCGACCAATTCCGACGCTGCCCGCCAGGCCATGTCGAGCTACGATGCCTTCTTCTGGATCGCCGGCGGCAAGGCCAAGGCCGGCGGCATAGAGGATTTGCGCGACCTGTTCCCGCGCGTCAAACAGGCCTACCTGATCGGCGAAGCGGCGGAACTGTTCGAAAAGACGATCGGCAAGTCAGCGCCCTGCACCCAGTCGCGCCATCTGTTCACAGCGGTCGCCCAGGCCTATGCCGCAGCGGAAAAGTCCGGGAGGGAAGAGGTTGTCCTGTTCTCGCCGGCTTGCGCCAGCTTCGACCAGTTCACCGACTTCGAAGCGCGCGGCGACGCCTTCCGGGATGCCGTGGAAGAGATTTCGAAATCCGCTGCCGTATCCGGCGGCGGAAGTCCCGCGATCGCCAAGCCTTAAGCCTCACGGCTTCGGATAGATGCCGTGCAGCACAGCGTCGAAATGATCCTGGATGGCCTGGGTGCAACGGCAGGATTCGCCGCGCAAGGCATGCAAATCCCTTATCTTCAGGGTGCCGCGTCGCGATTCGACAATGCCCTGCTTGCGTAATGTGCCCAGGATACGGCTGACGAAGGTCCGGCCAACCCCCAGCATATCCGCAAGCTGTTCCTGCGTCATGGGAATTTCCGTGCTGCCGCCCGTGCGTTCCATGCCGGCCAGGATCAGCTTGGCGATACGCTGGCGGATCGTATGGGTGGCGTTGCAGGCCGCCGTCTGGAAAACCTGCGCCAGCAGGCAGTCCGAATACCGCGAAAACCAGTGGCGCAGGTGAATAGACTCGATTTTCGCCTGCTCGAGCGCCGATGTCTTGATGCGAAGAAACATGCCTGGAACACGCACCACGGCGGTCGAATATGCAGGGATATGGCCGTGGGAAACAATACCGCCGATGGCGCCTTCACGTCCGACAAACGCCACATCGACAGAATGACCGTTGCCGCCCCGGATACAGAAGGCCGCCATACCGGCGCCGCACGGAAACCAGGTATCGACAACCTCTTGGCCCGAGTGCAAAAGGACAGACTCGGCGGGCAGGTCCAGCATCATCATGTGCGGCAACAGGCGCTGCCTGTCTTCATTGCTCAGGACAGATAGCAGTGCGTTCTGCGACAGATCGGACGGAGTAGCGGCGGTCATCTTCTCATCTCAAATTATCCGCTTGTGTGCACTAGTGGACAGACAAGGTGAATGAAAACTGTTACTTAGGCACACAAGGATCGATTCTCGCTCCGAACTGGTCTAAGCTGCAGGCCTGTAAGACGGCAATGTGGCCCAGCGGCGTTTATGTAAATGGGCGCTCTGGCTCAGGTTTTTACAAATAAGAGGTGGTGGCATTGAACGATACTCCGGAGACGCATGGCGCAACCCTGCGTGTGCTGATCGTCGACGACAACGCAGCCGCGGCACAGACCACCGGCTGGATGGTCGAGATGATGGATTGCGTGTTCGAGTTGGCGCATAGCCCTGAAGATGCCCTGAAGACGGCGAACTACCGGCCGCACGTCGCCTTGCTTGATATCGGCCTGCCCGGCATGGACGGGTTTGACCTGTGCAAGGCGATGCGCGCCGTTCCGGAGTTCGCCGATACGATCTTCGTCGCGCAGACGGGCTGGGAAGGGGACTCCTATCGCCGTCGCGCCGATGAGGCGGGCTTCCACCACTATCTTGTCAAGCCCGTGCCCTATGAGAAGCTGGAAAGCGTTATCGCGGATATCCGGGCCGGCCGGCAGGTTACCGGTTAAGGTAAAATTAACCACGCTCTGGTGAATCCTGTCTTCGGGTCCGTGCTCCGTTCGGCGACCGAGCCTGATGAAGTACGGACCCTGATCTTCCGACAGTTATCGAGTACCGGAGCCGCATGCCCAGCGCCTATGCCCACCCGTTCACCCGCACCGACCGGTCTCCTACCGCCATGTGGTGGTGGACGCTTGATCGCGTCACCCTTTCGCTGATCCTCATCCTGCTGCTGCTGGGCTTCTTCTTCTCGTTTTCGTCGAGCCCTGTCGCGGCACCGCACACCAGCAATTACGACGCCTTCTACTATACCAAGCGTCACTTTCTGTTCGCCGTGGTGACCTCGGGGCTGATGGTGGCGGTGTCGATGCTGTCCCTGCGCGGTGTGCGCCGGGTCGGGCTGTTCGTCTATTCGGCGGCGATCGGCATCATGGCCCTGCTTCCGGTTATCGGCCACTCGGCCAAGGGCGGGCAGCGCTGGCTGGATCTTGGGCCGTTCGCGCTGCAGCCGTCGGAATTTCTAAAGCCGGCGCTCGTCGTCCTGATCGCCTGGATGTTCTCCGAAGGTCAGAAGGGCAAGGGCGTCCCGGGCGTCACCATAGCGTTCGGACTATATGGCCTGGCCATTGCGCTGCTGCTTATCCAGCCCGATGTCGGACAGTCGATCCTGATTACCGTCGCCTTCGGTGCCTGTTTCTTTATTTCGGGTGTGCCGTTCCGCTGGATCATGGGCATGTTGGGAGCGGCCGTCTCCGGCCTGGTGGCGTTGTTTTTCATCCAGCCGCACTTCCGCAACCGCATCCTGGGCTTCATGACCGAAGGCGGCGACAAATACCAGGTCAACAGCGCCAAGGCGGCCATCGCCAATGGCGGCTTCTTCGGCCAGGGGCTGAACGAAGGCGAAATGAAACGCCACATTCCCGATCTGCATACCGACTTCATCTATTCGGTTATCGCTGAGGAGTATGGTCTGTGGCTGACCCTGATCCTGATCGGCATCTTCGCCTTTGTCGTGGTGCGCGGTCTGGCCAAGTCGATGGCTATGCAGGACCCGTTCCGTCAGATCGCCACGTCGGGCCTGTACATCATGGTCGGCACCCAGGTGATCATCAATGTCAGCGTCAACCTGGGGCTTATCCCGCCCAAGGGCATGACCCTGCCGTTTATCTCCTATGGCGGGTCGTCCATGCTGGCCATGGGGCTTACCATGGGCTTTATCCTGGCCCTGACACGCAAGCGCCGCGATGAGACGACCGGGCAGGACGATGATCCGACAAACTGGTGATGATACTTCGGCATTGTGTTAGAGCTTGATCAATTAGATCGAATCCTGGGCTGATGCTGCAAATCCCCCTTCCGTCCGCTTCGCGTCCACCTTCCCTGTAAACGGGAAAGGAAAAGCATAATCAACCTTCCTTCCACGTTTACGGGAAGGTGGCATTTGCGGAGCAAGTGACGGAAGGGGGACTTTATGGCAAACGAATGTCATCATGCTCGTCACCCGTCTCCCCGTTCAAAGGTACTCCCTTGGCCGCCAAACTTCGCCGCAAAGCCTCTTCCTTCGCTGACAAGCCCCTGGCCATCGTCGCCGCCGGCGGCACCGGCGGGCACATGTTTCCGGCCGAAGCCCTGGCGCGCGAACTGATCGAGCGCGGCTGGGAGGTCGTGCTGGCCTCCGATTCGCGCGGCGCCGCCTATGCCGAAAAGTTTCCGGCAAAGGAGCGCCTGTCGCTGGAGGCCGCGACGTTCAAGACTGGCGATCCGGTCGGGATGGTCCGTGCCGCCATAAAGATCGCGCAGGGCGTCCTGCAGGCTAGAGCGGCGTTCAAGCGTCTGAAGCCGTGGGCGGTCATCGGCTTTGGCGGCTATCCATCCTTTCCTGCCCTGACCGCCGCGTTGATGCGCAAGGACGTGACGCTGATCCACGAACAGAATTCGGTGCTTGGCCGTTCGAACCGCAAGCTGGCCGCCAAGGTCGACGCCGTCGCCTGCGCCTTTCCCGTTCTGCGCCTGGCGCCTCCGGAGCTGGAAGGCAAGGTGCAGGTCGTCGGCAATCCGGTTCGCCCCGATATCCGCGCCCTCTATGACCAGCCGTTTCCTTCGGTCGACAAGACCTTGACCCTCCTCGTCACCGGTGGCTCGCAGGGCGCGAAGATACTGTCCGAAACCGTGCCTCAGGCCCTGGCGCTTCTGCCGATCTCGCTTCGCATCAACCTGAGGGTCGAACAGCAGACACGCGCCGAGCAGGTCGAACTGGCCAAAAAAATCTATGCCGATGCCGAGATCGATGCCGAGATAGCGCCCTTTTTCAATAATATGGCTGAGCGCCTGGGCAGGGCGCACCTGGTCATCGGACGCGCCGGCGCATCGACTGTGTGTGAACTGGCCGTGGCCGGCAAGCCGTCCCTGCTGATCCCGCTCAAGATCGCCGCCGACGACCATCAGACCTATAATGCCGAGGTCCTGCGCGAAGCCAAGGCCGCCGTCGTGATCCGGGAAGAGGAGGTGACCGCGGAACGGCTGGCCGCCGAAATCCGCGAACTGATCGAAGCCGCCGGCCTCCTTCCCATGCGGGCGGCCGCCGCAAAATCGGTGGCGCGGCCGGATGCTGCCCGGCAGCTTGCCGATCTTGTCGAGCGCACGGTGACGGACGTTACGGGCAAATCCGCAAAAGAATAGCGTTTTTATGGGTTAGGCCGCATTATCTCCCCGATTCTGCAGGGAGGGATTATGGCCGCCGATCCGAAACCGACGCCAAAACGGACATCGCAAACGACCAGGTCCAAGGCCGCGCCCAGGGCTGTAGCCCACGCGACCGTCGAGGCCATGCCCCAGGGCCTGACGACGGGCTTCATGCATCGCGTGCTGTTCGTTATGCTGGCTGTCGCAATGGCCTGGCTGGCGTTGAAACTGTTCGGCCTGTGGCTGCTGATCTTTGGCGCCGTCATCATTGCCGTGATCCTGCGCGGCATTTCGGGCCCGCTCATCCGGTATCTTAAGCTGAACGAGACTCTGGCGGTGGTTCTGGCGCTCGTTGGCGTGCTCGCCCTGATCAGCCTGACCATGTATCTGTTCGGCGTCCAGATCGTCATCCAGGTGGAAACCCTGACAAAGGAACTGCCGGCTGCGTGGGCGGCGTTCCAGTCGCGTCTCCATGCCATGCCGATGGGCGACGAAATCCAGGCGCAGTTCAATGCGCTCGGTCAGCAGGCCGGCGGATTTGCCTCCAAGCTGCCGGGCATTGCCGGCAATATATTGTCCAGCCTGGCCAACATCCTCGTGGCGACGATCGCCGGTGTCATGCTGGCCATGCATCCCGGAAAATACCGCGACGGCCTGATCTCGCTCTTTCCGCAGAACCAGCGTCCGGCCCTGCTCGAAAGCATGAATACCAGCGGGGAAGCGCTCAAGAAGTGGTTCATCGCCCAGTTCATCTCGATGGTCCTGGTCGGCGTGGGACTGGCGATCATCGGCGTGCCGTCCGCCCTGGCGCTGGGTCTGATGGCAGGCCTTGCGCAGTTCGTGCCGGTGGTCGGCCCGGTGCTGTCGGCGGGGCCCGGCCTGCTGCTGGCCGGCGTCGGTGGGACCGAGCCGTTCCTTTGGACCCTGGCGCTCTATGTCGGTGTTTCGCAACTGGAGAGCAACCTGCTGACGCCGATGGTGCAGCGGCAGATTTCCGAGGTGCCGATGGTGCTGACGCTTTTTGCCATCGTCGGTTTTGCCGGATTGCTGGGGCCGATGGGCGTGCTTTACGCCATGCCGATCACAGTCATCCTGTTCTCGCTGATAAAGCGCTATCTCGACCTGCGCGAAGCCGGCGTTGCGCCCAAAAACGTAGAGTGACAGCCGCCGCAAGCTGGTCTAGAAGCTTGCGCTTTCCCTGATTTCGCTAGTGTGTCCTGCCCATGGCCTCCCTCTCCAAAGTCCGCCCGACTCCGTTCGATCTCGGTCCTGTCCACTTCGTCGGCATCGGCGGTATCGGCATGAGTGGCATCGCCGAAATCATGATCAAGATCGGCTACAAGGTGCAGGGCTCCGACGCAAAGGCGTCGGCCAATACCGAGCGGCTGGAAAAGCTGGGCGCCAGGATTTTCATCGGCCACGCCGCTGAGCACGTCACGGACGGCGTCTGCGCGCTGGTCTATTCGACGGCGGTCAAGTCAGACAATCCGGAAATGGTCGAGGCCCGTCGCCGCCGCGTGCCGCTGGTCCGCCGCGCCGAAATGCTGGCCGAGCTGATGCGCCTGCAGTTTTCGATCGCGGTCGGCGGCACGCACGGTAAGACGACGACGACCTCGATGGTCGCGGCCCTGCTCGATGCCGGCGGGTTCGACCCGACCGTGGTCAATGGCGGCATCATCAACGCCTACGGCACCAATGCCAAGGTCGGTGATGGCGACTGGATCGTTGTCGAGGCCGATGAGTCCGACGGCTCCTTCCTGCGTCTGAAATCGACCCTGGCCATCGTCACCAATATCGACCCGGAACACCTCGACCACTGGGGCGATTTCGAAGCGGTCAAGAAAGGCTTCTGCGACTTCATCGAGAACATCCCCTTCTACGGCTTCGCCGCGGTCTGCATCGATCATCCCGAGGTCCAGGCCCTGGCCGCCAGGATCGACAACCGCCGCCTGATCCCTTACGGCACCAGTCCGCAGGCCGAGGTCCGCTGCACCAATATCGAATTCGGCCCGGAAGGTGCCGTGTTCGATGTCGTCTTCTCACCGACGGGCGCCGACCCCTTCACCTGGGAGAAGCTTAAGCTGCCGATGACCGGCAACCACAATGTTTCCAACGCCACGGCAGCGATCGCCCTGGCTCGTGAACTGGGCATTGGCGAAGACGCTATTCGCAAGGGCTTAAGCGGCTTTGGCGGCGTCAAGCGCCGCTTTACGACCACGGGCGTTGTGGGCGGTATCCGTATCATCGACGATTACGGTCACCACCCGGTGGAAATCGCCGCCGTGCTCAAGGCCGCGCGCCAGGTCGTCGGGCAGGGACGGGTCATCGCTGTCGTCCAGCCGCACCGCTATACGCGCCTGCGCGACCTGATGACCGAGTTCTCATCGTGCTTCCATGACGCCGACAGCGTCATCGTCGCCGATGTCTATAGCGCGGGCGAGCCGCCGATCGAAGGCGTATCCAAGGCCGACCTGGTCGACGGCCTGCACCGCTTCGGCCACCGCAATGCCCAAGCCCTCGAAGGTCCTGCGCAACTGGCCGAACTGGTCGCGGCCGAAGCGAGGGAAGGCGATCTGGTCGTCTGCCTCGGCGCCGGCGACATCACGCAGTGGGCCTACGCATTGCCGGGGCAGTTGGAAGCGCTGAAATGAGCGTGACCGGCGGCTGTCAGTGCGGCGCAGTGCGCTATGAGCTGGCCGTGCCGCCGTCGGGCACGCATTTCTGTCATTGCCGCATGTGTCAGCGCGCCGTCGGCAACGTCTTTGCCGGGTTGACGGGCGTTAACAAGAACCAGCTGACATGGACCAGGGGTGAGCCGGCCTTCTACCAGAGCTCTTCGGTCGCCAAACGCGCCTTCTGCCGCGACTGCGGGACGCCGCTTTACTTCGGCTATGACAAGGGTGAATGGAACTGCGTAACCATCGGCTCGCTCGATCACCCCGAAGATCTGCGGCTGGAGCAGCATTACGGCGTCGAATCGAAGCTGCCGTGGCTGCAATTGTGCGACGGCATGCCCGAAGAGGCGAGTGACCCTGAGGCGGACGAACGCGCCCGGGGGCTCGTCAGTTACCAAGCGGAGACGAAATGAGTTTCATCAAGACCTGGGTTGACGAACTGCCGCCGGTGCGTGGGCGCATCATGCGTGATGCGGCGCTGGCGCCATTCACCTGGTTCCGCGTTGGCGGTCCGGCCGACGTCGTCTTCATTCCGGAAGATGTTTCCGACCTGTGTGATTTTCTGAAGGCGCTCGATCCCGGCATTCCGGTGATTACCATAGGCGTTGGCTCGAACCTTTTGGTGCGCGACCGCGGCATTGACGGTGTCGTTATTCGGCTCGGCAAGGCGTTCGCCGATGTCGAAGCACGCGACAATTCACAAATCTATGCCGGGGCCGCGGCGCTCGATGCCCAGGTCGCCAAGGTAGCGGCTCAAGGAGGAATCGCCGGCCTGGAATTCTATCGCGGTGTACCGGGGACGATTGGCGGCGCGATCGTCATGAATGCCGGCTGCTATGGTTCCGAGACCAAGGACGTGCTGGTCGAAGCCTATGCCGTCACGCGCGCCGGCGAACGCGTTACACTGTCGAACGCCGATATGGGCTACTCATACCGTCACTCCGAGCCGGACAACCTGATCTATATCGGTGCGCTTTATCAGGGCACGCCCGACGATCCCGCTGCTGTCACCGAGCGCATGGAGGCGATCACCGCCCGCCGCGAACAGACCCAGCCGATTCGCGAAAAGACCGGCGGCTCGACCTTTAAAAACCCCGAAGGCAAATCGGCCTGGCAATGCGTCGATGAGGCTGGCTGGCGCGGGCGGATGTTCGGCGGCGCCAAGTTCTCGGAACTGCATTCCAACTTCATGATCAACGCCAATGACGCCTCGGCAGCCGATCTGGAAGGTCTGGGCGAGGCCGTGCGCGCGGACGTCAAGACCAAGCTCGGTATCGACCTGCATTGGGAAATCAAGCGGATCGGCAAGACCGCGCACTGAGGAGAAACTGATATGAAGATTGGTTTCTTGGGCCTTGGAAATATGGGCGCGGCGATAGCGCCCAACCTGGTCGCCGCCGGACACGATGTGTCCGTCTGGAACCGTTCGCCTGAGAAGGCCGAAGCTCTGGTTGCCAGGGGGGGCGTCCACGCCCTGACGCCTGCCGAAGCCAGCCGCGCCGAGGTTGTCTTCACCATGCTGGCCGACGACGCAGCCGTCGAAGGCGTGGCGGATGATATCCTGGCCAATCTGGATGATGGTGGTATCCACATCTCACTGAGTACGATCAGTGTCGCCCTGGCCGAAAAGCTGACCGCTGCGCACGCTGCCAAGGGACAGTCATTTGTCGCGGCGCCGGTCTTTGGCCGTCCCGCAGCGGCGGCCGACGCCAAGCTGTTCATCACCGCTGCTGGCGCGCCCGAGGCCATGGCACGCATCATCCCGCTGCTTCAGGCGATCGGCCAGAAGGTCGAGGTCTTTGGTGACAAGCCGTCGACCGCCAGTCTGGTCAAGCTGGCCGGCAACTTCCTGATCGTCTCGGTGACCGAGACGCTGGGCGAGGCCATGGCGCTGACGGCCAAGGGCGGCGCGGACAACACGCAGTTCCTCGATTTCATGACATCGACCCTGTTTGGCTCGCTGATCTACAAGAATTACGGCGCGCTTATCGCATCACAGACCTTTGAGCCGGCCGGCTTTGCCGCTGTGCTCGGCGCCAAGGACGTGCGACTGGTCGGTGAAGCCGCCGAAGGCCTGGGCGTTCCCATGCCGCTTGGCGATCTCCTAAGCGACCGCCTGGCGCGGCTGGTGTCCGAAGGCAATGGCCATCTCGACTTGACCGCCCTGTCGGCGCTGGCATTCAAGGACGCCGGCCTGAAATGAGCCTGCGCGATCTTGCCGCCGAAAAAGGGACGCTGATCATGGGCGTGGTCAATGTCACCCCCGACAGTTTCTCCGATGGCGGCAGATGGTTCGGTTTTCAGGCTGCATTAGACCACGCCCGGCGGCTGATCGCTGATGGTGCGGACGTGCTGGATATCGGCGGGGAATCGACCCGCCCCGGCGCCCAGCCGGTGACCCTTGGTGAAGAGGCCGACCGCGTCGTGCCGCTGATCCAGGCCATCGCCCGAGACTGGGACGGACCGATCAGCATCGATTCCCTGAAACCCGAAGTGGCGGAAGAGGCTTTCAAAGCAGGGGCGCGCGTGTGGAACGACGTCACGGCCCTGACGCATAGTTCCGGTTCTCTGGAAACGGCGGCGCGTCTGGGCGGGGATATCGTCCTGATGCATATGCGCGGCGAGCCCCGCACCATGCAGTCCAATCCGTGGTACGAGGACGTGGTCGCCGAGGTCGAATCCTACCTGCTGGAACGCGCCGAAGCAGCGATCCGGGCCGGCGTGGCGCGCGACCGCATCTGGATCGATCCGGGTATCGGATTTGGCAAGACGCTCGATCACAACCTGGCACTTATCGCCGCCACAAAACGATTGGCAAGCCATGGCTTTCCGCTGCTGATGGCGGCGTCGCGCAAACGCTTCATTGCGGCGCTGGAAGAGCGGGAAGGGGCCGTGGCCTCGGAGGCAGATCACCGGCTGGGCGCGACCATTGCCGTGCACCTGCATGCCGTTGCGGATGGCGCGCAGATGGTCCGTGTCCATGATGTCGCCGAGATGAAACAGGCGCTGAGGGTCTGGAGACGGATAGGGTGAGAAATGCGCTCGATGAATTCTGGGTCCGTGTCCTTCGTCACTGGCTGGGGTACCCGGTTATAATCCTCGGTGGGTCAGTCTTTTCGACTTATGTGCTGGTTCCGAGAGGTTTTTATGTACCGCTTTGGTGCTGGGCGTTCCTTGGCATGGCATACTTTTTGTCTATCGTCTTTTACCAATGCCCAAGATGCGGCAAGCAGATCGACAGGCCCGGGGCCAGGGACAAGCGCAACACACGCAGCTTCAGCTATTCCCCCGAGCGGACCTGCCCGCGTTGTTTGCGGACGCGCGTAGGCGTCAGAAAGTTCCAGCGCTGGTATGCGCCTGAGCCTTGGGACGGCCTGCGACATGACGAAGCCGGCTAATTCTGCTGGTAAATATCAAACGCGCCCAGGAAATCCGGATTGTGCACGATGGCGCCGCACGACAGCTGATAGCGGCCGCGATCGATCAGGTTGAACGCCGCTGGCACCAGAGGCAGGAACAGCTCCTCGCCCGACTTCTTGCCGACCAGCGACAGCACAAAGCCTTCCGAGCGGTTGGCGCGGATCAAACGCCCCGCCAGGATCTCGAACGACAGCATCTCATCGTTCGCGTCGATCTGGTTCAGCCGCACCAGAATCAGCGTGCCGCGCATGGCCCGGAGAATCGGATGGTTCTTGTCGGCAAAGGCTTCGGGAACCAGTTCGTTCCAGCGGCTATCGGGGTCGAGTTTCTTGCTCATGCGTCGGCGTCTCCGCCTACATGGGCAAAACGCGGCACTTCCCCGTCCGCTGTCGTTACTGTTTCCGTGAACATGGAAAGCGGCCGGACCCACAGACGCGCTGAACCTTCGGCCTGATCGACCGGCGCATACAGGACCAGCACCTCTTCGCTTTCGGAATGGGTCACCGTGCCGAAGACCTCATACAGCTTGTTCTTGTAATGCCGGTACAGTCCGCGCGGAATGGCGCTTTGGTAAAATGAGGTTGCCAGCGCCATGGCTGCCTCCTAAATGAAACGGGAGGGGAGTTGGCGTCCATTATGCGCCGATTTGGGCAGCCGTGACAACGTCCCCTTGAGGATCTTCATGCACAGAGTTCTGATTATTGCCGGTTCGGATTCGGGCGGCGGCGCAGGTATCCAGGCGGACATCAAGGCGGTCACAATGTTGGGTGGCTATGCCATGACGGCGATCACGGCGCTGACGGTTCAGAACACGCTGGGGGTTACCGATGTCATGGGTGTTCCGCCGTCGTTCATCATGGCCCAGGCGCGCGCCTGCCTTGACGACATCGGCGCAGATTCGATCAAGACCGGCATGCTGGCGGATATTGGAACGCTTGAGGCCGTCTCCGAAATCCTGCTGGCCTCAAGCGCGTTCAAGGTGGTGGATCCTGTCATGGTGGCCAAGGGCGGCCATGCACTGATGCGGGAAGGCGCCATCGATGCGTTCAAGGCGCTGATGCTGCCGCATGCCGACCTGCTGACGCCCAACACGCCGGAAGCCTCGGCGCTGACCGGCACCGATGTCGTTGATGAGGACGGCATGCGCCGCGCCGGCGAAATGATCCTGCGCATGGGCGCCAAGGCTGTGCTGATCAAGGGCGGGCACCTGCGCGGTCCCGAGGTGGTCGATATCCTGTTCACCCCGGACGAAGAACATCGCTTCGTGTCGCAGCGTATCGATACCATTCATACGCATGGCACCGGCTGCACCCTGGCCAGCGCCTGCGCAACGCTCAACCAGCAGGGCCGGTCGCTAAAGGAAACGATCGAGATGGCCCGGGATTATCTCTACGGCGCCATCGCCATGGCCCCGCACCTGGGTGAAGGCCATGGGCCGCTGAGGCATAACTGGTTGCTGTAGGTGGAAATTTCCGAAGCTTTGGCTTCGGCAAGGGCGACTGCCCGCCAAGTCGCTCAGAAGCGTGTTAGATCGGAATGATGCTTCCAATTAAAATTACACCGATCAAAAACCAAAAGCGCGGAACCGGAGTTCCGCGCTTTGTTCAAAGGTAGATTTTGCCAGCGTCTTAGCCCCGGCGGTTGTCACGGTCGTGGCGCTCGTAGCGGACGTCAGCCGAGATGCGGTCCAGTCGGGCGTCGAGCTGCGCCATTTCGCGGTTGTCGATGCCGCGGCCGGTCCGCATGTAGTCGCGGGCGAGGTTGATGACGCCTTCGAGACGCATATTCAGGTTACGGGCCTCGCGAACACTGATGCGATTGGCGCGGCGGCCGTTCTCGATGCGGTCCTGAATATTGTCGATACGGGCTTCGACCTGGCGGTCGGCACGGCGATCATAGGTGTGACGCGACTGGGCGGTGGCCGACATGCCGGTCAAGGTGGCGCCAACGGCGGCAACGGCGATAAGCGACTTGAGTGTGGTCTTCGTGAACATGGTTTACTCCTTAGGTTCGATGTCGCTGTCACCAGCGATGATGACAGTTAAACATAGGTCCCCTGAGCCGATCCTGAGGCCGTGGTTCATGTTCGCATCATGTACACGGCGACATTGCGGCAAGGATATTTCATCACGGAAAGCCATAAGAAAACAATTGTTTGCCCCAGTGCGCCCATAAGAAAAGGGCGCGACCCTGAAGTGGATCGCGCCCTTTGGCGGTCATTCGGCAACCCTTACCAGCGGCGGTTGTCGTGGTCGTTGCGCTCATACCTGACTTCGCGCGACAGGCGGTCAAGGCGGTCGCTCAGGACAGCCACTTCGCGGGACGACAGGCCTCGGCCCGTACGTTCGGCGCGGCGACGCGCGGCCTGGATGCTGTCCAGTCGGCTCAGCAGGCGGTCGGCTTCACGGCGGCTGATGTCGCCGGTGCGGCGGCCCATGCGGATGCGATCATAGAGGTTGTCGATGCGGCTATCCAGGCGGTATTCGGCGCGGTCGTCGCGGCGGTTGTGGTCCCAGCGCTCATTGTCGACGCGGACGACGACGGCGCCGCGGGTGTCAGCCATGGCAATGGCGGGAGCCGCAATACCAGTCGCGGCGGCAGTCAGGGCGGCAAGCGCAATCAGGGTCTTTTTCATGGTCGGTCTCCGTTATTCTGTCCCGGTCATCGGGGAGAGTGTGTTCGCTGGTCTCTCAGCGATGAAGCCATTTAATCATTCCCGACCTGAGCCCAAGCTGAACGGTACGGTTCATTTTCGGTTCATTTCGCGGCGGGAACATTTGGCCGATGATTGAGCTGCCGCCTGTGTTCGCAATAGGAAAAATGCCTTGCCGGCTTGGCTTGCGTGGCGCATAGGGCAGGGGATTTTCTAAAGCTCAGAAGGCCGTCACATGCCGCATCCCGCCAGCCCGTCCAGTTCCAAGCCGCCGCGCGCGCCGGAGCGTCCGTGGTTTTCCTCGGGGCCGACCTCGAAGCGTCCCGGCTGGAGCCCTCAGGCTCTGGCCAATGCGCCGGTCGGGCGGTCGAATCGCTCCAAAGCAACGGTCGGCCGATTGAACCAGGCGTTGGAGCTGACGCGGTCGATCCTGCAGATTCCTGACGACTACCAGGTCTTCATGACGCCGGGCTCGGATACCGGCGCGTTCGAAGCCGCCATGTGGAATCTTCTGGGACCGCGCAAGGTACAGCTGCTGAGCTTTGAAAGTTTTGGCCAGCTGTGGGCCGACGACGCCGTCCAGCACCTGAAGCTGGACGCCGAGGTCCTGTCGGCGCCCTATGGGCAATTGCCCGACCTGAGCAGGATCAGCGCCGACGCCGACATCGTCTTTCCGTGGAACGGCACGACGTCGGGTGTACGCGTGCCGGACGCGTCATTCATTCCCGAAGACCACAAGGGCCTGGTGCTGTGTGACGCCACCTCGGCTGCCTTCTGCATGGACCTGCCATGGCAAAGGCTGGACGTCGCGACCTTTTCCTTCCAGAAGGCGCTGGGTGGAGAGGCCGGCATCGGCGTGCTGGTCCTGTCACCGAAAGCCGTCGAGCGGCTGAACACCTTCGACAGCGGCCGACCGATCCCCAAGGTTCTGCGCCTTAAGGCCAAGGGCAGCGCCGATATGAAGATTCTTGGTGGCGACGCCATCAACACCTTCTCCTTCCTTGTTATCGAGGACTATCTCGATGCCTTGCGCTGGGCCGTGAACGTTGGCGGCCTGGACGCCCTGATTGCCCGTTGCGACCGCAATGCCGAGGCACTCACCCGGTGGGTCGAGGCGACGCCATGGATCGATTTTGTTGCAGAAAGGGTCGAGACGCGCTCGACGACCTCTGTGTGCCTTAGGTTCGTGGCGCCTGAGATCGTCGCCCGCCCGGCCGACGACCAGGCGAAGCTGGCGGCAAAAATCGGCGCGCTGCTGGAATCCGAGGGCGTGGCCTATGATGTCGTTGGCTATCGTAACGCCCCTCCGGGTTTGCGCGTCTGGTGCG
>CAMLLA010000038.1 GCA_946480525.1 uncultured Asticcacaulis sp.
TTATTGTGGCGAAAATACAGAAGAATTGCGAAGGCCAGTCCTGCTGCGGCGAGAATGGCCATAACCAGATAGCCTTGCTCACCCTGCTGCTCGAAGATCGTGCCGGAAAACAGGGTGACCACGCCCGTGAGTGCGCCGCTTGCGTAGGCGGAGTTGATGGCTTGCCCCAGTCCTTCGTAGCCCTGGGGCACAAGGAGAAAGACAAGTTCCAGGCCCGCGAGGTATACGGCGATGAAGCTGAGGCAGTGCAGGGCCTGAAGCGGCCAGAGGATCCACAGGTCGGTGAAGTACGCCATCAGGCCCCATCGAACGACGCCCGCAAGAGCGCCGATCAGCAGCAGGTTCCACGGGCCCAGTCGCCGCCTCAGGGCATTTGCGCCGCCAAGAAAAAGAAGCTCGCCCAGAACGGCCGTCGCCCACAGGAGGCCGCAGGTCGCCGACGAAAGTCCGGCGCCTTTCCAGAGGATCGTCGAGAAGGCGTAATAGTAGCTGTGTGCGGCCTGCAGGCAGCCGATACACGCGAGCAGAAGCAGAAAATTCGGGGTGGTGAGGAGGGTGGCGAGGCGGCTTGTGCCCGTCGCCGCACTGCGGCGGACGGGGATGGGTTCGGCACGGTTGTGCCCGGGCAGCAGATACCGGGCGCCAAGGCAGACAGCCAGGGCTGAGGCCGTGGTCCACAGGATGGCCGTGTCGGCGCCCATCGTCTGAAGCAGGAAGCCCAGGCAGATATTGGCAAAAACGAAGGCAGCGGATCCCGCCGCCCTGACCCAGGAGAAGGCAAACCGTTCGATGCGCGAAAGCTGTAATGTCATGGAATCCAGCAGAGGGGTTATGCTGGCCATGCCCGTATAGCCCAGACCGTACAACGCCATGAAGATGATAAAGGATCCCTGCCCCGCGACGGCGCTGAGAGCCATCAGGGCGTAGGCCGCGCTTGCGACCGAGGCGAGCCAGATGAGGGGCGTGCGGTACTTGATGAACCTGTCGGCCCACAGACCGGTCATTGGCCCGGTCAGCGCGCGGCCAATCAGTGGAACGCCAAGGATCCAGCCGATCTGGCTTGCCGACATGCCGTTTTGTCCCAGCCAGAACGGCAGGAAGGGAAGGCTGGCGCCGGTGCCGGCGCACAGAAAGGCATAGAAGGCCGATTGACGCAGAAGTGTATGTGTCGGGGGAGTGCCTGCGGAAGCCTGTCCTTCCGGTATCGCGATTGTCCCGGATAATGTCGGTTCGCTCCGCTCCGATGTCGCCGCCTTATCTGCTGCGGTTCGGGTGAGTGGAGGTTTCACGGGCATTTGCGACTCTTCCCGCTTTGGCCAAGACGCATAAAAAATCGCATTATATTGAGCGTGTCAACGGCATATTGCATCCAACCGCCATCATAACCGATGGACGCGCACACCGATTTCTTTTACAGATTATACATCCACCACTCACAAACCCTTTTTCGTAATGAACAGACGTGTGCACAAAGTGTTCTGGCCGTGCTGGCGGGTCAGCATCCTATCTCGCGCCGAAAAATGTGATTTATTTAACGCGTTTCCGTACAAAGCTTGGTTATAAATTCAGACTGAACAAGCCGGCCGGTCTTGATCTGCGTCGGCGGGAGGAAACATGGTTCTATGTACGCCGCGAATGGCAACGGCCACGAGGCCAAAACGCATTCGCTCATTCGGGCTGATCGCGCTTGCCCTGGTCCTTGTGTTTACACCGCAAGACTATGCGTTCGCGGCAGACGCATCCTGCCGTCCGGCTGCCGATGCGTGCCCGGTGACCATCGCCGTGTCACCCAAATGGCATGCCGCCGGCCAGCCGTTCGAAGGCTGGGGAACGGCTCTGGCCTGGTTCGCAAACGTAACCGGCCGGCTGCCGGACCCGGTTCGAACCCGGCTTGCGGACCTTCTTTACGCCGAGGATGGCTTGAGGATGAATATCGCCAGATACAATATCGGCGGTGGAAACGCCCTGAGCACCGAGCCATATCTGCGCGCCGGCGCGGACGTTCCCGGCTTCTGGCGGAAACCCGAAGCTGTTGACGGTAATGACTGGTGGCGGTCAGAAGAAGCGGCTCATTGGGACTGGACTGCGGATGCAGGCCAACGCTGGTGGCTGGATGCCATCCGTGAGCGCGTGCCTGCCCAGACCCTTCTGCTTGAGGCCTTCTCCAATTCCCCGCCTCACTTCATGACGGTCAGCGGACGGGTGTCCGGCCACGCGGACGGCCTGACGGACAATCTGCGTCCGGGATACGAAGACGCCTTCGCCGAGTATCTGGTCCGGGTGACAGGCGAGCTTGAGACCCGTCACGGCGTCACATTCCGGACCCTGTCTCCGGTCAATGAGCCCGGCACCCCATACTGGTTTGCCGCCAATACCCAGGAAGGCGCGCACTGGGCGCCGGCGCGTCAGGCGCAGATTATACGTGCCTTGAAAAAGGCGCTTGAAAAACGGCGCATGAAGACGGAGATCTCCGCGGTCGACGAGACAAACCCGCAGACCTTTGTGCGCGACTGGGCGGGACTCGGGCCCGAAGCCATCGCCGCTATCGGGCAAATCAATGTCCATACCTACGACACGACCGGCAAGACGGCCGTGCGCGATATCGCCCGCGCAACAGGCAAACGGCTGTGGATGTCCGAGGTGGATCTGTCGCCGCCGAACGTAACGCAGGATTACAGCGACATGCGGCCGGCGATTGCCCTGTCCGAGCAGATCGCCAGCGACATGAATCGCCTGGAGCCCGTGGCCTGGGTATTGTGGCAGGCCGTTGAGAACCAGTCCGTACCGCCGGACAAGGGCTCGAACTGGGGGCTCATAAAGATGGACTTCGCGAACACCACGGCGCCGGCAATCAATGTCACGAAAAAGTACTGGGCCATGGCCAACTATTCCCGCTTCATTCGCCCCGGCGACAGGTTCGTGCCACTGGACGATACCGATACGGTTATTGCGTTGAAGCCGGACGGGCGGTCATTCGTAGTGGTGCACACAAATCCAGGACTGTATGCGCGCCGCCTGACCCTCGGGCTTCCTGATGGCGCGCCGGCGTCCGATTACACGGTGTCCGCGGTGGTGACGGACGAAGGTCGCAAGGCGGAGACGGTGTATACGCATCGCCCGCTTGACGGCGAAGGGGTCGTGGCGCCGCCAATGTCGATCACGACCTTCGTCGTCACGTCCGCGCGCCAGTGACGCGCCAAAAAAACGCCGCAGGTCGGTGACCTGCGGCGTTACGTCAGTCGACTATATTCGCTCTAGAACTTCGAGCCCAGGCGGAAGCCGAAGGTGCGCGGCGTGTTGGTGATGACGTAGTTGCGTTCATAGCAGGAGCCGCACTGCTGATAGCGGCCGAGCTGCGCGCGCTCGTCGGTCAGGTTGTTGAGATACAGCTCCGCGGTCCAGCTGTCCCACGACGTGCCGATGGCAAAATCGACCGTGGTAAAGCCATTCAGCTTGCCAAGCTTGGCCGCCGGATTGACGAAGGCGAAGCTGCCGATTTCGATCGCCTGGGTGCGGATGTCGGAGGTCGCGTCCGATTGATGCGCGATCTTGATCTGCCAGTAGGGCGAATACTTGCCGGCTTCCCAGCTGTAGCGAGCGATGGCGCTGAGCTTCAGCTCAGGGGTAATGGGCAGGCGTGTACCCTTGGGTGCGGCGATATAGTTGTCGTTGTCAGTCGGCGTCAGGACCGGTGAGCCGGTGTCGTAACGCGTCTCATAGGTCGTGACCACGCCCGTGCAGGTCGGGTCGGCGTCGTCCTGGAAGCCACAGAGGTTTTCGGTGGTCTTGGCGTCGGTATAGGCGCCGCTGGCCGTGATGGTCAGACGGTCGGTCGGCGTGAAGACCAGATCGGCTTCGATACCGTTGATCTTGGCGGTCGGGCCATTGTGCACTTCGGTGAAGCTGTTGGCGCCCAGGAACGAGAACTGGAAGTCTTCCCAGTCCTGGCTGAATATGGCGCCGTTGAAGCGGACCTTGCGGTCGAGCAGGGTCGTCTTCCAGCCGAACTCATAGTTCGTCAGGAAGTCGGCCTCATAGGGGGCAACCGTGCCGCGGCGGTTGATGCCACCCGGACGGAAGCCCTTGGAATAGGTGCCGTAGATCATGACGTCGGGTGTGGCGCGCCAGGTCAGGTTGACCTTGGGCGAGAAGCCGTCGCCCTTGGCGTGCTTGGGGCTGACCGACTTGTCGGCGTTCTGGACGCCGAGATTGGTACAGGGCGAACCTTCGACCGCGGCGGGGATCCACGTGCCGGTCGGGTCGCGCGGATTGACGGCGCCGACCGTGTCGGTCGTGAAGCAGCGGCGGGCACCCGACGAACCATAGACGGCATTGGGCGGCGCGCCATTAACGAAGTCCGGATTGAGGCCGAAGCCAAAGAAGCCGATCAGCGAGTTGTCGTAGGAGAAGGCGCGGCCGCCAGCCGTAATCGTCAGGTCGGGCGTGATGTCGTAGCTCAGTTCGCCGAAGATGGCGCTATCGCGGTCGATCCGCTCCTGCTTAGTCAGCCACAGGGTGCCCGGATGGCCGTTGACCGACATCACGTCGGCCAGGTTAGGCACCCGGTAGTCCTGAAGGATGTCGTGGGTCTGGTGCTGGAAGAACAGGCCGCCGACGAAACGCAGGCGTTCTTCGCCCGGTGTCGCGAAACGCAGTTCGTGGCTTGTCTTGGTATACTTGTCCTTGGCGACGATCCACTGACGCGGATCGATGGTGTCGCCATTGTTGTCGTAGAAATAGAAGTAGCCGGCATTGCCGCCATTGCCCGAATAGAGCTGGTCATAGGCTTCGGCATAGTCGGTATAGTCGGATTCCGTATCGACCTTGCGCTCCATATGGGCGCCGGCATAGGTGATGTCGAAAATGCCGACCTTGCCCTGGAGGGTCAGCGCGGCCTGGGCGAAGCGGTCGTGGCCGGATTGCGGGAAGAAGGCCTGGACCTCCAGGTCGCCGACGCTTTCGTCAAAGCCACCGGCGCCGTTGCGCTTGGAGTCCTGGGCGATCAGCGAGGCATTGACCGTCCAGTTGTCGTTCAGGTCGACGAGAAGGGCGGCGCGGCCGCCGACGATGTCTTCGTCATTGTAGTCTTCAGCGACAAATGCGTCATTGTCGACGACGATGCCGCCCGGAACGGGCAGGAAGGCGCGCGTGCCCGGGACATTGTCGATAAAGCCGGCGTTATGCTGCGCCCATCCGACGATGCGCAGGGCGGCGTTGCTGGACAGCGGCGTGTTGAACATGCCCTCGATCTTGCCGCCGGTGCCGCCATGAGCGACAGAATTGGCTTCGGCATCGAAGCGGCCGAAGGTGCCCGAACGCGTCGGCTTGTTGGTGATGATGCGGATGGTGCCGGCTTCGGACGAGGCGCCGTAAAGGGTGCCTTGCGGCCCGGCCAGCGATTCGATGCGCTCGACGTCATAGATGTGGACATCCAGGGCGCCGCCAATGGTCGTTACCGGCTGTTCGTCGAGATAGATGCCGGTCGAAGGCTGCGATCCCGAGTGGTTGCCGTCACCGCCCGAGGCCACGCCGCGGAAGTACAGGCTGGAGCCTTGATAGGGGTTGTTCTGAAACGAAACCGACGGCAGCAGGGCGACATAGTCATCGACGTCGGTGACATTGAGCTGGTCCAGCTTCTTGGTGCCCAGTACCTGGATGCTGACAGGCACGGTCTGCAGTTTTTCGGATCGCTTCTGGGCCGTGACGATAACGTCGCCCTGGTCGTCGCCAGCCGGGGCGTCCTGCGCAAGCGCCATGACCGGCAGGGCGCTGAGCATGGTGGTGGACAGCAGCGCTGCCGCGAGTGTTGATGACCGCATGATAGACCCCACAGTGTTGTTTAACGCGGAGGATAGAAGGGGAATGTGATCACGCGTCAATTGGTATACGGAGCAGCAGCTCCGTTACGGTAAATACCGTGTCACTTTTGTCACGATCGTGCAGGTGCACACGCACGCGCAACGGGCATAATCGTTGACATAAAATCTTGACCTAACGGCAATGGGCTATGGCGTACCGGGATAGGCGGTAAGTACTGGTCCCAGTGCCTGCTTCAACGGATCAAGCCACGGCTCAAAGCCATGCCAGGCATCGGTTCCATCACGGTTGATCGGACGGCGGACCTGTTCCGACGACGGCGTCCGGACGGCGCGGTCGGTCTCGAAAAAGCGCAGGGTGGCGTCTTCGAAGTCCAGTCCGCATGCTGAAATCAGCGCGCGAATTTCCGCCTCGGTATCTTCGATCAGATGTTCATGAATTGTGCGGTGCACAAAATACGGCAGTACGGTATCGAAATGCGTCATCAGGCGGACGTAATCGGCATAATACCGCCCCATGTCGTCAAGCGAATAGCTGAAATCCTGACCGCGCGCGAAGTGCTGTTTGAAGTTGGAAAAACCGCACGCCAGCGGATGACGTCTCGCGTCGATGACGGTGGCATTGGGCAGGATCAGGCGGATGAAGCCGACATGGGCCCAGTTGTTGGGCAGCTTGTCGACGAAGCGCGGCCGGCCGGTCTTGCGATGTATGCGTGTGCGGCTGAGATACTCTTCGCCAAGTTCGCGGAACCGTTCGGGGGGGAGGTCACGCAGCCGCTGGGGATAGTGGCCGCCGCGCCGCGCCAAGGCCGGGATGTCCGGCAATTCCTGCGTGCCTTCGATCTGGCTGTGGCTGGAAAGAATCTGTTCGATCAGGGTCGAGCCGGCTCTCGGCATGCCCAGCACGAAGATCGGATCCGCCGCTTCGCATCCCCAGCCCTGGCGTTCGGCGAAAAACTCCGGTGTAAACAGCGCCATGCAGTCGTCGACGAAAGTCGTGGTGTCGTCCGCCCTATAGCTGTTCGACCTGCGGCGGATGGCATTGCCTTCTTCGTAGCGCGCGAAGGACGCGGCATAGTCCTTGCGGTCCTCAAGCGCCTTGCCGAGCGCGAAATCGAGATGAAGCCGGTCGATGTCGGTCAGGTCCGGATCGGCCAATGCCTGCTCCATGGCGGCGATATCGGCGTCATCGAAGCGGACGACTTTCAGATTGGCCAGGCTCCACCACACTTCGCCGAGGTGCGGCGCGATCGTCAGCGCGCGGCGGTAGGCTTTGATGCCGTCATCGGTGCGGCCTACCGTTTTCAGCGCATGGGCGTAGCTCATCCATACCTTCGGCTGGTTGGGCTGTTCCTTCAGAAGCGCCTCGTAGATGGCGATGCCTTCCTCGAACTCGCCGATGCGGCCAAGCGCGGCCGCCTTGAGGTTGGCGGCGCCAAAGGTTTCCGCGTCGACGGCCTTATCGATTTCCGGGCCGATCAGGCGGTCCAGTTCGGCAATGGCGTCGGCCGGGCGGCCCTGGCGATAGAGGACGGTCGCCAGGTTGGCGCGCGCAGCGCCGAAGCCGGGTGACAGTTCCAGCGCCCGCCGCAGCAGGTTTTCGGAGTCGCGCCAGCGGCCGATGCGCGCGGCGACTTCGGCCAGCATGCGGATGGCGGCGACGTCGAACGGATCCTCTTTCAAATGCGCCCGCAGCAGCGGTTCGGCGTCACTGATGCGGTTGTCCTGAAGCGCCAGGGCGGCAGTCATCAGCCGGGGGTTGCGCAGGCCGGCGGCGATGGCGCGGGCGGATCGGGCGTCGGTGGAGTGCGGAGAGAGGTCGGCCATGGCTGTTTGTGGCCCGGATGACGGCGATTGTAAATTGCTTCCGCCCTATTCCGTTTCGGCGTCGTCGTCCTCAGGCTTCGCGCGGGCGATGTCCGCAACGGCGTCCACCACGTCGCGCAGGTCGTCGTGCCGTTGCGTGTTTTCGGCGCCGGCGATCAGCACAGCGGTGGGACCCGCTTGCCGGACCCGTTGGCGCAATCGGTCGAACAGGCGCTCGGCCAGCTCCTTCTCACCGCTTTCGAACAGCTTGAGCGCCTTGGCTATGGTGGCCTGGACGTCCGTCTCCAGCGCATCGTCAAGATCGTCGGCGGTGGAAACGGACTGGGTACTGGAAGTCATTGTAAGCTTACTCTTATGCAATAAGTTGCCGTCGCAGAGCCTCTGCAACAGCCTGGGTGCGGTTGCTGGCGCCGAGTTTCCGTGTCGCCGATTTCAGGTAGGTGTTCACGGTTTCGACCGAATAGGATTCTTCCCGGGCGATCTCTTCGCTGGTCAGTCCGCGGGCGGCGCGGCCAAGGCACCGCAACTCACCGCGCGTCAGGCGCAGCGCGGTATTCAGCGCGTCGACGATGGGCGCGGCGATTTCGGAATGCAGCGACAGGGCAAAGTGACGGAGAAGCGCGCAATGCTCTTCGGACAGAGGCTTTTCGCTAAGGACCGCGACGGAGCCGAGCGACTTTCCGCCTTGCGAGATAATGATGACGGTCCGTTCCTGGATGGCATACCGGCGCAGCAGGTCGAGGACTTCATGACCGTCGCGGCGGGCTTCACGGGTCGCGAAGGCCTCGCTGTCCCGGCTGATGAGGACGCCACTGCGGACCATCGTCATAAGAGGGTCGATCGTGGCCAGGCGCCTGGCATAATATTCGGCGATGTAGTCCGGCGGGAAATCGCTCAGGAGGTGGGTGCCGGTGTCGGGACCCAGGCCCTCGATATCGAGCCCGGAAATCAGGATGTTGCGAAACGGAACAATGCGCCGGATCGATTCGATTGCGGCAAACCCGTCATGCCCCGGTGTAAGCCGGATGGCGTCGAGCGCCTGCATGGTTGTATCGACGGCTTGTCCGGGGGCTATCCTGGTAAAACATTCCATATGACCACTCCCAGAATTGGGATTGTAATTATCGCTTTCCAAGTTAATTTGAAGTTACAGCTGCCTGTCAATTCGTAAGGCAGCGGCAATTGTCATAGGTGACGCAGATATGCGCACGCATGTCGACAGCATGCGCTGGGCCGTGGCTTCCTCCCATATATGGGACGGGTGTACAGCTTATCCGAACAGGGTGCTGAGGCCCAGAATTTCCGGCTCTTCCGCGGCCACGCGGTAAACGGGGATATCCTTGACGTAGCTGGACACGCGGCCCTTGTCGTAAAACCGCCGGGCGAATACGTCGTGATCGAACAGGCCATCCAGCATGGCCAGGTGGCTGCCCGCCAGATAGATGCCGCCGCGCGCCCCCATTGTCAGGGCGAAGTCCGACGCGACACTGGCAAAAAGCTCGGTCTGGATGCGGATGGCTTCGAGCGCGCGCGCGTCATTGCTGTAGGCCAAGGCAAGGATTTCTTCCGGCATTGGGCTGGTGGCTTCGTCACCCGACAGCAGGCACAGGCAGTCCCACAATTCGACGAGCCCTGCCGAAGACACGCCGCGTTCGCATGACACGTGATCGTATTTTTTCATCAGCAGCTTGAGGATCTCGATTTCCTGCGCGGTCCGCGGCGCGAAATCCGAATGGCCGCCTTCACAGTGCGTGACGGTCCAGCCGCCCTTTCCGTTCGGCGACAAATAGGCTCCGCCCAGACCGCCGGTCGGGCCAACGACGCCGATGACTTTTTCAACCCGCAGGTCTTTGCCGCAGACCATGATGCGCTCGTGTTCCTCAAGAACCGGCACGGCCAGCGCCTTGGCGACGAAATCATTACACACACTCAGGCGCTGGACACGAAGCAGATCGGCGATCTGACGGCGATGCAGGCTGAAACCGAAGTGAACGAGATCTATCTGGCCATCGACTTCCCAGCCCGACGTGGAAAAAGCGGCGCCGGCGATGTGCGGGTCGCCATTGTCGGCCAGGAAACCCGAAACGGCGTCTTCGAAATCCTCGACGCTGGCGCAGGCATAGGTGCCGGTCGCCCTGGGACGCTGTCCCGCTTCGGCCACGGCCAGCTTGAGATAGGAGCCATTGCTCAGATCGCCGAGCAGCACCATGGTCGTCATGCCATTTACTCCACAAATATCAAGGTTCGCCGAAGCCGCGTTTGGGACTATCGCAGGCTTCGGGTTAAGAGGCCGTTTCTTTACCGTACTCAGGGACGTACTCAGGCTAAACCGAGTCCCGGTTGTAGCACCATCTGTTAAATTAATAATCACTCAACTATAAGCCGTCATGCTCTGTTCGTGGAGTACTGCAATGTCTGTTGAATTGCCCGGCGACAATGCCCTTCCGGGTGTTGTAACGGATCAGAACGGACGGCTGGTTCTGACCCTGGTGCAGGATGATGCCGCCGAAATTATTGAAAGACTGCGCGAAACCCATGCCGACGCAATGGGCCGTGCCTATCTGTTGCGTCTCGATATGTTTGTCGAGCGCCTGGGTGCGCGCTGGGACAGCAAGCGTGACCTCGTCTTCGATCACCTGAAAACCACCTTCGAACGCAAGTTCCAGGAACCCGACTGGTGCATCCGCATCAACGACGATTCGTTCCTTGCCGTTATCCTGACGCTGGGCGAGCACAAGGGCGCACTGAGCGCAGCTGAGCTGTGGTACACGGCCGGCCAGTTCTTTATCGGCGACGTGTCCAAGGTGCAGCCGCCTCTGTTCGAAGCCATAGCGGAAGATGTCGACCGCATGCGCATCATTCCGATAGACCTGGCGAAGTATTTCGACCGCACCGAAGCCCGGCCTTTTCGCGAAGCCGCGCGGCCCTTGCCGTCCGGCTCGGATGACTCCCTGCGCGAATCGACGGCCATCGGCACGGCCACGGCCATAAAGCGTTCAGGCAGCGGGGGCGGAACGCTGATAACAGTGGCGGGACGCAACCTGCGTGTCGCCAGTTCGGTGGAACCCGTATTCGAAATGAAGAAGCTGTCGATGATCGGTCACCGGCTGGAGCCGATTGTGACCGACGCCGTCGGCAATGTCTCGCTCGACGCGCGTGCGGTCACCGCCCTGGACTGGGGTGACCGCGAGCAGGTGGACGTAGCCAATATCGAACAGGGATTGAAGGTCCTGCAGATGCGCTCTGCGGACCAGCGCAAGATCGTCATGATCGTTCCCGCCGCCTTTTCGACCTTCTCCAGCGCGCGGGCGCGCGGACGCATTACCGCCGCGGTGACCCAGGCCGCCCACGAGATGGGGCTCAAGGTCATCTATGAGGTCCGAAATCTCAACGGCGTTCCCGCCAGCCGGGTCATGGAAATCGCCGGCATGCTGAAGCCGTTCTGCATGACCGTTGTCGGTCACGCCGGTACGGACCTGAAGGCGATCGGGGCGCTGAAAGGCTGCGGGCTGGCGGGCGCCGCCATCGATTATGACGGCAACAAGCGCGACGACAGTGCGCTCGAAGTTTATCTGTCGCATCTCAGCAATGCGGCAAGGACCGCTACGGGGGCCTGCATGATCCATGGCTTCGACACCCTGCGCCAGATGGCGACGGCGCGTCTGGCCGGCGTGACCCACGCCAGCGTCAAGTCTTCCGGCCTTGTCGCTGCGCGAAAATAAGGCGGAAAGCGCGTCATCGTAAAAAAAGCGCGCCGGCATCATCGATTCATCGTGAAAACCTGACGGAAACGGGCGCGTCCGCGCGGCCGCCCGGCGGCACATCTCAATGCACACGCATGGAGATAACCAATGTTCCGCACCTTACCGTTTTGTCTGTTGCTGACTGCCAGTCCCCTGGCCCTTTGCGCCCCAGCCCTTGCACAGGATGATGCGAAGGACGACACCATCGTCCGGCAGGCCGCCGATGCCTTCGGTGAGCAGATGGGGGTCGATCGGGTAGGCCTCTATAACGAGGCTCAGGTTCGCGGCTTCGATCTGCAGCAAAGCGCCGCCTACCGCATAGACGACCATTACTTTGTCCGCGCCACGGGATTGTCCGAATCTGTCATGGGCGGTTTGAGCGTCAAGGTCGGGGCGTCGGCCGCCGCCCTGGCCCTTCCGTCGCCGTCCGGGGTGGTGGTCTATCGCCTGCGCGAACCGGGCGTGAAAAACGGTGTCAGGGTCAATGCCGGTTTCCGGGATTTCGCCACTGTCCATACCGAGGTCGAAATGACCCGCGTCAGCCACGACGGCAGGCTGGCAGTAGCCGCTACTGCGATCGCCCAGCCCTTTAACAATTCGTCCACCGACCAGAAAGGAGCGGTTTACGACGCTGGCGCGGTCGTTGCCTGGCGTCCGGACAACCGGCAGCAGGTCCGTCTGTTCGGCGCCCGTCAGAAACGCGACTTCGACGGTTATTTCATCGTCGTTCCGTCCGGTGACCGGGAACCGCCGCCCCTGCCGCGCACGACGAATTTCGCGCCGGGATGGTCGCGGGGGGCGTACCGGGACACCAATGCCGGTGTGCTGTACGACGGTGATTTCGGGAATTGGCTGCTCGGGGCTTCCGCAACCTGGTCGCAGTTCGACGGGGAAAGAACGGATGTCGCCGTATTGACCACGGACGCTGACGGCAATGCGCAGCTGACCACCTATTATTGCCCGCCCCAGACCTCAAGCGCCGCGGCCGCAGAGGTGAGGGTGACACGCCGTGTCGTTACGGGCGCCTTCCGTCACGACCTGGGGCTGGCCCTGAGGACGCGGCACTCCGTCACCGATCTCGTACAGGCCACGGGCTTTGACGGTGGGCGGTTCAACGTCGCCGACCGGCCTACCGACGGCCCTGCGCCGGTCCTTCCTGCCAATCTGCCCGAAGGCCGTGACGAGGTCGAACAGGCCATGGCCAGCCTGACCTATAACCTGGCGTGGGCGGACAGGCTCGACGTCCGTCTGGGCGTACACCGGTCGCAGTATGACAAGGCGACGCAGCAGCCGGGCGCGCCTTTGCCGCAGCAGCGCTCCCAGGAAAACTGGCTCTATAACGCCTCAACGGTCGTGCGGGTCAGCCCGCGCCTGCGTCTCTTCACCAGCTACGTCACCGGCCTCGAGGAAAGCGGTGTCGCCCCGGCCTCGGCAACCAATCGCGGCGAGGTCCTGCCCCCGGTCGAAGCGAAGCAATGGGAGGCGGGCGCGTCCTTTAACCTGCGTACCGGCTTGACCCTGATCGCCGCCTGGTTCGACATCACGAAGCCGGTCGCGGGCCTGAGAGCCGATGGCCGCTACGACCTGGTGGGGGATGTGCGCCATTCGGGTTATGAACTGTCGCTGTCGGGACAAGTCACGCCGGCGACCAATATTGTCCTTGGCGCGGTTCTCCTGAAACCAAGGCTGTCGGGTGAACTGGTGGACAGCGGCCAGTCGCTGAACGTGCCACCCGGCGTGTCCTACGCCAACACCACTGTCAATGTGGAACATCAGTTCGACAATGGCTGGAGTGTCGATGGGCAGCTTCTGTTCGAAGGGCGGCGGCGGATGACGCAGACCAGCAAGACCGAAGTTCCCGGCGTGACCTTTCTCACGCTCGGGGCGCGGTATGATTTTTCGATCGCCGACCGCCCTGTCACCGGACGCTTTCAGGTCGTCAACGCGCTCGATCAGAAGGGTTATTACGCAACGCCGTCCAGCGCCCTGGTGCCCATCTGGTCGCGAACATGGCGACTGGCGTTCAATACCAGCTTTTAAAAGGTCACTGACGGCGCAAGGTCATCAGGGCGATGTTGGCCTCATTCCCCGACCGGTCGATCATAAGGATACCGCCTGTGCGGTCGTCGATGTCGATATCGGCGGGCGGCGGCTTTCCGGCAGGCAGGCCGGCGATCTCGCGCGTATTGCCGTCCCAGTTCACATGGACGATACGATTGCCGGATACCTGGATGACGCCTTCGCCGGTCACGGCGTAGGCGCCGGGAGGGCGACGGACGGATGTCCTCATGGCTGTGATCTTGCCGTTCGTCAGATCGAAGCGGTGAAGATACGGATCGCCTCTCTTCAGACCCACGGCCTGGTTCTGTCCGCTGGACAAGGCTTCCCACTGGCTGCCGAGGTCGGCGTGCGTGCGGGTTGCGCCGGCAGGGGAGACCTCCATCACCTGCCAGCCGGTAGCGGCACGGCCGAGATAGAGCAGGCGGTCGGTTCCCGTCAGGTAGACAGGATCGGCCTTGTCGCCGTCGTCGTGGGTTAGCTGGGCCGGGGGGCGGCCATCGGTGCGGATCGAGAAAATCTGCGGCGTCCGGTCGACGATGGCGATAAAGGTCAGGGAATCGCCCGAAGCCGCCCAGTTGGGGCCATGCAGATAGCTGGTGCCAAGCTGGGTCAGCTGGCGCGTACGGCCATTTTCCAGCAGCCACAGTTCAACGCCGCCCGATTCGTTGGACACGAAGGCGACCCGGCCATCCCGTCCGACGGCGGGTGACCAGGTATCGGCCGTAATCGACGTCGCGGGTTGTCCGCCGCCCAGCCAGGTCAGGTCGCTGCGGGGCTGGTAGATTTCCGCGGCCAGCCGGTTGGCGCCGGCGCCCCCGATCTTGGTGATCGCCGCCGTGCCAAGACTGATGCGGCGCGGTTGTCCGCCCTTTACGGACACCGACCACAGGCCCCAGTCGCCGCCACGGTTCGATGTGAAGAAGATGTCGCGGCCGTCGGACGACCAGGCGACGCCGTGCGCCTTCCAGCCGTCATTGGTCAGGGCGCGGATGTCCGCCAGGCCGCCCTGCGGCCTGAGATCGCCGATCATGAGATCATCGACGCCCCAGGACACGGTCCGGCGGAACAGCACACGCTTGCCGTCAGGGGAAACGATAGGGTCCATGTCGCCATGGGAACTTGGCGGAGGCGTGCTGAGCGCCGTCTTTTGGCGGGTGTCGAGATTGAACCGGTAGATTGTCCTCTGGTCCGAGCCCGGCGCCGCGTCGGAATAGACAAGGTTTGACCGGCCCGCCCATGACACCCGGCCGACCCGGGAAGAGTCGCATGACGTCACCACGGTTTCGGCCATGGTGATCAGGTCCAGGGTAACGATATCGCAGCGGGTGGAATTGAGTCTCAAAAATGCCAGCGCCTGGCCGTCGTCGCGCCAGGCGGGCCACCATTCGTGCGATGGGGATTGTGTCACCGCGCGCAGACCCGCGCCGTCAGCCGATTTGATATAGATGTCCCACGCGCCATTTCGATCAGGTTTGGCGTAGGCAAGGCGGCGGCCGTCGGGCGCCATGGCCGGAAAACTTTCCACGCCTGGCTCCGAGGTCAAGGGGCGGACCTGTTCGCCCTGCCAGGCGGGGGAACGTCCGAACAGAAAGATACCGGCAACGAGCGCGAGGACCGATGCCGTAACGGCCGCGGCGATCACGAGTGTCTGCTTGCCCACTGCTTTCGGCGCGGAAAGCTCTGTTTCGGAGGCAGGTGCCGCTGCGGCCGCTACATCGACAGGCGCTTTGAGACAATAGCCGACGCGTGGAATCGTATCGATGACAAGATCAGGGTCGGCAGAAAGCGCTCGGCGGATCTGGGCGACACAGCGATTAAGCGCGCCGTCGGTTACGATTCGTCCGTCCCAGCAGCGCTCGATCAGCAGGTCGCGGCTGACCGTCCGTCCCAGGTTCTCATGGAATACGACCAGCACCTTCATGCACCGGGGTTCCAGCGCGACCGTGCCTTGGGGGCCGGAAACCTCGAGGGTGCTTGGCTTGATCGTCAGTCTTCCCAGTCGCATAACCGGCAGGTCGGCGAGGCGTATGGCGCTTTCTAGCTGAAGGCGGGAGAGGACGTTCATGGGACCAATCTATGAGAGAATCCGCAAGGTGCCAAGCCGCCCATATCAACGTTACCAATTGTTAAAAAAGGACCCCTTGCCGGTCGGATGGGCAAGGGGCCGTAAGTTGAGACAGATCGCAGTCCACCTGCAAAGCGTGTGAATTGCGAGGCGGGCGCAAGGGAGACGGTCTGCGCCCCGGACCGAACGAATGTGACGCATCCGGATACGCCACATGTGTTTGATACCGTCAAAGCCGGGCCGGTTCGTGTCGGGCCAAAGGATTTTTTCGTGATGGAAACATGATGACCGCCCGTTTTTGCCTTATCGCGGCTTCAGATTCGCCTTCAGGAAGGCGTAAAGGCGTTCGTCCTGCGATTGGGCGATGTTAAACCGCAAGAAACGTGAGGCCGTCTGGCTGACGCTGAAGGCATTGCCGGGCGCCAGCACGATGCGTTCGCCGAGCGCTTTCTGCGCCAGTTCCGACCCGTCGCAGCCTTCGGGCAGTTCGCACCACAGGAACATGCCGGCCTGTGGCCGGAACCACGGCTTGACGCCCAGGGCTTCCAGCCGTTCGGCGGTCTGGCCGCGCACCGCTGCCAGCTTCTGGCGGAGCGTGTCGAGGTGGCGGCGGAAATGACCGTCGCTCAACACCTGGCAGATCAGTTCGGCGGCGAAGGTCTGGCTTGAGAACAACGTGGCGATCTTGAGATCGGTCAGCGGCTCGATCCAGTCCGCCCTGGCGGCGATGTAGCCCAGGCGGATCGAAGCGGACAGCGCCTTGGAAAATCCGCCGACATAGACGACGCGTTCGAAGCCATCGAAGGCCGACAGGCGCGCGCCTGGCTCGAGTTCGAAATCGCTGTAGATGTCGTCCTCGATGATGGTCAGGTCGTAGGCTTCGGCAAGCTTGAGCAGACGGTGGGCATTGACCGGCGACAGCGTGGCGCCGGTCGGGTTATGCATGGCGGTGTTGGTGAGATAAAG
>CAMLLA010000039.1 GCA_946480525.1 uncultured Asticcacaulis sp.
TGCTGAGATAGTTCGCGTCCTGCGGCGGCGCCAGGTTGGCGACATTTCGGTGAACGAACATTTCGCCGGGATCGAGATTGACGATTTCGTTGGCAGGCACGCGGCTGTCCGCACAGCCGATCCAGAAATATTCCGGTGATTGCTGACGGACAAGACGCTTGAAGAAGTCGGGATCGACCTGGGTCTTTTCCCGGGCCCAGCGGCGATTGTTCTCGATCAGGTCATCCAGCATGTCAGTACCCCGTTAAAAAACGCGGCCGCTTATAGAACCGGCTGCTCCCGAGGATCAAGTGTTTAGATGCCGGCTCTGCTAGATGGAATGCGTATCCTTCGACGGATCGGCCTTCTTGCCCAGCAGTCCGGCGACGTGTTGATGGACACAGTCCACCGCACCGTCCAGAGCGCGGCCGGCGGCTTCGAACGAGCCATAACGCACCAGAAGCACCAGCACGACCACGCCGAGCAGCGCCAGAAGCGCTTCAAGAACCGTCACCAGCAGATGCGCCGGACGTATGCGACTGACCTTTGCATAGGTGTTCAGCCCCTCAGGAGCATGAACCGGCTGGGAAAACTTCATGATAACCCCCTGAATTGCACGAACTGCCAGCTTAGCGGTCTTCGCCACACGGCAGCGGAAAATAAGTCCGCTACGCCGAAAACACCGGCAGTGTTCGACAGGAATATCGCGGCAAAACAAATTTAGAGCAAGACGCTCAACGAACTTACACTCAAAACGCGATATTTATCACGCGCCCTCGCCTTATTGTTGATTTGTTTACGAACCCATGCCAGAATGAAAACGATTGCATGATTCGGGTCGTATTCCCCCTCACCGCCCGCCCTCGGCAATCTGGCTTGTCCTGCTGCTCTCCGTCCGTTTGATTGTCCCGGATGGAGGGCAGCCCTTTTTGCTCCTTGTGCGCCCGGCCATCATCAAGAACCTTGTCAATCGCGAACCTTTGGGTCAAATGCCGTGACAGGATAATGTCCGAAGATACGGGCACGACAGAACAGGGGATCAGCGCATGGCGGAGAAGGACAAGGGCACGGAAGGCGGCCTGAAGACGATCGTGGCTGCTTCGGCGGCGGGCACGACCTTCGAATGGTACGACTTCTTCATATTCGGCGCCCTGACGACCATCATCGCCCAGAACTTCTATGCCGGCGTCTCCGGCACGCTCGGCACCATCCTGACATTGTTGACCTTTGCCGTCGGTTTCATCGCCCGACCGGTCGGCGCGCTCGTCTTCGGCCATATCGGCGACAAGAAGGGCCGCAAGGGGACCTTCTTGTGGACCATCCTGGTCATGGGCATCGCCACCATACTGATCGGCTGCCTGCCGACCTACGCCCAGGCCGGCCCCGTAGCGCCCATCCTGCTGGTGGCCTTGCGCGTCGTTCAGGGATTTGCCCTGGGCGGAGAATACGGCGGCGCGGCCATCTATGTGGCCGAACATGCCCCGCCGAACCAGCGCGGCGCCTATACCAGCTGGATTCAGTCGAGTGCCGCCTTTGGCCTGATCGCGGCGCTGGCGGTCATACTTGTCACCCGCAGGATCGTGGGCGAGACCGCTTTTGCCGAATGGGGCTGGCGCCTGCCCTTTCTGATCTCGACCGGCCTCCTGATCGTCAGCGTCTATATCCGCGCCAAAACGGCGGAAAGTCCGGCGTTCAAGGCGCTGCACGAACAAGGCCAGATCGCCAAGTCACCGCTGTCGGAAATCTTTACGCGCTGGTCGAACCTGAAAGGCATGCTGATTGCCCTCTTCGGTTTCATGACCGCCCAGGGCGTCGTCTGGTACACCAGCTTCTTCTACACCCAGGTCTTCCTGGAAAAGATGGTTCGTCTCGATCCCCAGCAAAAGGATACGCTGGTCATCGGCATGACCCTGGTGTCGGCGCCACTCTATGTCTTCTTCGCCCGCCTGTCGGATAAATGGGGCCGTAAGCCGATCATGATCTTCGGCATCGCGCTGGCCTGCCTGACCTTCTTCCCGGGTTTCCAGGGCCTGCTGAAATTCGGCAATCCGGACCTCGACGCCGCCTATCGCACAGCGCCAGTGCATATTGTCGCCGATCCGGCGCAATGCACCTTCCAGTTCGACCTGACCGGTACGGCGCAATTCACCACCGCCTGCGACCTGGCCAAGAGCGTCGTTTCCAATATCGGCGTCCCCTACGAAAGCCAGGTAGCGGCGTCCGGCACTGCGACGGCGGTCGTCGAAATCGGCGGCCAGCGCATCGACATCGCGTCAGGCGCAGGGCTCGACAAGGCCGGCATAAAGGCCCTGCGCGGCAAGGCGACGACCGACATCAAGGCTGCGCTCAAGGCTGCAGGCTACCCGGAAAAGGCCGATCCGAAAAAGGCCAACCTGTGGGCCATGTTCGGGATCCTGTGCGTCTTCGCATTTGCCGCTACGGCGCTTTACGGCCCGATGGCATCGGCGCTTGTCGAGATGTTCCCGACGCGCGTGCGCTATACAGCCATGAGCTTGCCATACAATATCGGCACCGGCTGGTTCGGCGGCCTGCAACCGGCGCTCAGCTTCGCCATGGTGGCTGCGGCCGGCAACATCTATTACGGCCTGTGGTATCCGGTGATCACAGGTGCGCTGGCCGTCCTGGTCGCCCTGATCTTCATGAAGGAAACCAAGGGCCGCGACCTGCATACGGTGGAATAGACATGCGAAAGATCGCCACCGCCCTCTCAACCCTTGTCCTGCTGGCCTCGCCGGCGGCGGCCGATCCCATACACTGGCCTGCCGGCAAAAAAGCGGCGATCGTCCTGACCTATGACGACGCCATGACGTCACAGCTCGATAACGCCATACCGCAGCTGGACAAGGCGGGCTTCAAAGGCACCTTCTTTCTCAATATGAAGGCGCCGCAAGACCTGCTGCGCTGGCGCGCCGCCAGCCGAAATGGCCATGAACTCGGTAACCACACGGTCAGCCATCCGTGCCCACTGTCGATCCTGCCCGATCGCCCGAACGCGACCGAGACCTATTCCGAAAAGCAGATGCTGGACGAAGTCGTCGTCATGAACAGCGCTCTGAACGCGACCGACGGCAACCGGCCACGCACCCTGTCCTATCCATGCAGCCAGACAATCGTCGGTGGTCAGGATTACAAGGATGCCTTACGCCGTTCAGGCCTGATCAAATACGCCCGGACGGGCGGCGATCCCTATAATTCGGTCATTGTCGATGCGGCTACCATCGACCTGCTCAATGTTCCCAGCAATGGTCCGACCAGCAATCCTGACGGCGCCGAACTGATCGCCTATGTCAAACGCGTGCAGGCCGCGGGCGGCCTGGGCGTGCTGCAATTCCACGGCGTCGGCGGCGAGTATCTGTCCGTGTCCGCACAGGCGCACCAGGAATTGATCGACTATCTGCGGCAGCACCCGGACATCTGGGTCGGCACGTTCCAGGACGTGCTCGACTACGCCACCACACACTGACGGTTATTTGCCGGACGGCTTATAACCCCTCCACAGCCATTCCAGCGCGTTGGGTAGGGTTTGCAAACGGACATTGCGGTCGCCGTGGCCGGCATTGCGCGCGAAAACGAACTGATAGGCATAGCCCTTGTCGGCCAGGACCTTCGCCATGTTTTCATTGGCCACCACCCAGTCGTGCATGTCGTCGCGCATGACGTTCGGATTCAAGAAGTCGCGATCGCCGACCTCCAGCCACATCCGGATCGGCTTGACCGGCGAACTGGGTATCAGGGTTTCGTGGAAGCCCCAGGCGCCGTGCGGCGTTTTCGGATCGTGCGGCCATTGCTGGTTGATGAAGGTCCCCGAATAGGTCAGGACGCGATGATAGAGGTCGTTACGATACCAGGCCATGATCAGGGCGGCGGAACCGCCTGAGCTGGTGCCCATGGTCGCGCGTCCGTCAGGATCGCGCGTCAGCTTCACATTATATTGCTTTTCCACGAGCGGCAGCACTTCGGTCTCGACGAACTCGGCGTAGAGTCCCGACATGGTGTCGTACTCCAGCCCGCGCTGGCTGCCCTGCGCATCGCCGCCGCCATTGCCGATCGAGATGGCGATCATGGCCGGCACGCGTTTTTGCGCGATCAGGCTGTCGAGCGCCGTGAACAGCGGCATGTCCGGGCCATCCGCACCGACGATGAAAGGCGCAACCGTTCCCGGCACATACTGTTTCGGTACATAGACCGTGACCTTGCGCGTATAAGGCGCCGGTCGGCTGGTCGTGACGATCAGTTTTACCGGGTCGTTGGGATCGACCGTGCCGAAGGTATCGGCGTCCCTGGCGATGCCGGGATAGATCTTGCTGTCGGCCGAGCGCATCTCGAACGTATAGACCGTACCCTGCGGCACATCGGGCGATACGGTCATTTCCGGCGCGGGAGTGTGCGTCGGGCCGATGATGAAGTTGCCATTCTGATCAGCGTCCGGCACTGTACCGTCCGGCAGCTCCGTCGCCTTGACATAACCCGGCCCAGCCGGCTCGCGCACCGGGACGGGCGGCCTTTCCGGCACGGCATAAGCCGATCCAAAAGCCAGCGTCAGGGACAGGCTTGCCGCAGCCCAGTATCGAGATGTCATATGTTGTCCCCGTCCGCAGCACCGCGCCATACGCGCCTGCGGCCAAAGCTACGACCGTGCGGCGACAGGGTCAACCGGGATAGCGGCGTTACTCCGGCCGTGCACCATCGATTGCGACGATCCGCACCTTGCCACGATCGCGCTGGCCATCGGCATCGACGACGGTCACGTCGTAAAAGCCTTCGGCTTTTGGCGACCAGCTGAACTCGCCATTGCCATCTTCCACGACCGGACGGCCATCGACATACCAGCTGACCGGCCTTTTTCCGTGAGCCGATAATTTGAGCGGCCGTGCCAGTTTCAAGCCGCCCTGCCCTTCACCGATGCGTTCGACATAGACCGTGGCGCCCTTGGGCGGAAACAGGATCGAGGCCTTGGTATCCTGTGAATTCAAGACCTTGAGCGCCTGAGGCGCGCCGTCAGGCGTCAGCGTCCGCGGCAACTGCGACGGGGCATAGATCTGGTCGAAGACGTCGAACAGCAGGGGAGCGGCAGCTTCACGGCCGGTCTGGTCGGCGCGCGCCCCGCCGTCGGGACGGCCGGTCCACACCATTACCGCGTAACCGCCTGCAACCCCCACCGCCAGGGCGTCGCGGAAACCGTAAGACGTCCCCGTCTTGAAGGCCGGGCGATTGCCGGCGCGCATCAACGGCCCTGGCAAACGCCCTGTCGGAGGCGGCGTTTCCCGCAGGATATCAATCACCTTGTCGGCCGCCTCCGCGCGCATCAGC
The DNA here is from genome assembly GCA_946480525.1 of uncultured Asticcacaulis sp. The sequence goes on from CAMLLA010000039.1 coordinate 5,311, forward strand.
CGGCTGCCGCCTTCGCGCACCCGGCTGCGTTCCTCGGCCAGGGTATAGGCCAGCGGCTTGGCGACGCCGTGATCACCCAGGGCGGCATAGAGGAGCGCCAGATCGTTGAGCCGGATGCCGCTGCCCCCCAGGGCCAGGGCCAGACCGGCCTGTTTCAAGCGCGACTTCGGCCGCACCAGTTTTACGCCTGCCGCTTCCAGCCGCCCCTCGAACGCTTCCGGTCCGACGCGGTTGAGCACAGCCACCGCCGGGACGTTCAGCGAACTGACCAACGCTTCTTTCACCGACACCTCACCATGGAAAGCACGGTCGAAATCTTCCGGCTGATAATCGCCGAAGCGCGTCGGCACGTCCATCAATCGCGTGTCGGGCGCAATGACGCCGTCTTCGAAGCCAAAGCCGTAGACGAAAGGTTTCAGCGCCGAACCCGGTGAGCGCAGGGCGCGCGTCATATCCACCCAGCCGCCCGGCCGGTCCAGCCCGCCGGAGCCGACACTGGCGCGCACGCCGCGCGTCCTGATGTCGACGACCAGGATCGCGACGGAACTGTTGATGCCCTGTTGCCGCGCCGTCGCCGCGGCCATCAGCTCCAGCCGCTTTTGCAAGTCGGCGTCGATCGAGGTTACGACGGTCGCCTGAAGGCCTCGGGCATCGTGCGCCAACCTGCCCGCCACGTGCCAGGCCACCGCCGGAAAGGCGAAGCGGCGCCCCGGCAGCGGTTCGTTGATCGCCTCCTCGATCAAAGCGCTGCCCACCGCGTTGGCGCGTTCCAGCCGGCGCAGGATGTCATCGCGGCCGGTCTTGGCCGCCTTCGGCCGCCGGTCGGGACGGCGCGCTTCCGGCGCCTGCGGAAGCGAAATCAGCAGGGCCTGCTCGCCCAGCGTCAGGCTTTCCGGCTCATGGCCGAAATAGCTGAGAGAGGCGGCGCGTACGCCTTCGAGATTACCCCCATAGGGCGCCAGCGACAGATAGATGGACAGGATTTCGCGCTTCGAATAACGCAGCTCCAGCTGCAGCGCCCGCACGGCTTCCAGAACCTTGTTGCCATAGTCGCGCGGGTGCGGTGACAGGAGGCGCGCGGTCTGCATGGTGATGGTCGAACCGCCGGAGACGATATTGCCAGCGTGAATATTGGACAGAAGCGCCCTGACGATCGCCGGGCCATCGACTCCAGGGTGCAGATAGAAACGTTCGTCCTCGACCGTCAGCAAATTGTGCACAAAGGCCGGGTCGGTGCGGTCGAGATCCGCCCGGATACGCCAGCGGCCATCTTCGACGGGCAAGGCCCGAAGCCACGTGCCGTTGCGATCAAGCGCCACGGCTGAGGCTTCTTTTGCCCGTGTCATATCCGGCGGAAGGATGACGTTCAAAGTGGCCAGCACGACCTGCAACGCCAAAACACCCATCAGGGTTTTGACGAGTGGCTTTATAAAATTGTCGGCTTGAAATTTCACGGGCCCACGGTCTCGTTTTTTGGGCAGTCGTGTCAAGGCCTCCACTACAGTCCCTTCTCCCCGCAGCGGGGAAAGGGAAGCAGCCTTAACCGCCATTAACCATTTAAATACCTGATTTGGTGCAGTGTGCGGCCATGGCTACAGAGATTCGCCCCTCGCTCGCTCAACTGCTGAATACGCCGCAAACGGCTGCGCGCCCGGCTGCCCAGGCGCCCGCGCAACAAAACGGCTTTTCGAGTGCATTGGCCGCGCAACGCGCCTTCTTCCAGCAGGTGACCGAGCCCAAGATCACGCCGGCGACCTATACGGCGGCCGACATCGCCCGCGCCACGCCGGTGTCGGCTCCCGCGCCAGCTAGCGTCGATCCTAACCAGCCGCTGCGCCGGCCCGGCTCTTTTCTGAATATTGTCGTTTAAACCCTACTCGGCCACGGCCACCGGCGCGGTCACCGGATCGCTGTCGACCTGTCCGTTGGCGCCTTCCGATATGGCCGGCATTGGCAGCTTCTTGATCTTCTTGGCCAGCTTCCTGCCGTCGTCCTTCTTGTGCGCCTTCTTGCGCGCCTTCTTTTCAGCGCGGGCGGCTTTTTGGTCTTCGGACTTTTCCTTGCGGCCGACCGGTTCGCCGCTTAGCTCCGCTTCACGCGCCGAAGTGATCTTGCGCAGCAGCTTTACGAAACTTTCGCGCTTGGGCGGCGACAACAGCGCCAGGATCTTGCCATCGGCCGCGAGAACACGCGGCTCCATATCGGCCAAAGCCGCAGCCCCACCGTCGTCGATCTGCACCAGATTGGCGCGGGCGTCGGTGGACGAGCGCTCGCGCTTCAGCAATCCCTTGGTCAGCATGCGTGAGACCAGATCTGCCAGGGTCGAGCGGTCAATGCCGGTCAGGCGGACGAGGTCGGTCTGAGAGAGGCCTTCGGTGCCGTCCAGCGCCTTCAGCACGGCGTACTGACGCTGGGTCAGAGCGCCCTCGCCGGCTTCGGCGTTGTAGATATCGAGCGCGATTTGCAGGACGCGGTGCAGAAGGTGCGAGGGCGAATCCTCAAACAATGCACGGGAAGACGATGCGTCGGCGTGTTTTGACTTCTTCATGTGGCGCCCTGTCGTGGCTGGGTCAAACGCGGTTATGCGGGGACCATGCCAGACAAATACAACATTTTTGCGACATTTCCATCCGCGTACGGATTATTTCGTCGCAGGGCTTTCCGACGACACCATGTTTTTCATCAGGAAAGGCAGGAGCGCTATGGAAAAGACGATCGGCCCACCGATCATCGACACCATCTTCCACGTCACCCAGACATCATCCGTCTGAGTGCGCCAGATCACTTCGTTGATGCCCGCCATGGCCAGGTAGAAGAGCGCATAATAGACGGTCAGCTTGGGCCAAGCCTCGTCTCGCAACTTGAGCGCCTCGCCCAGAAGGGCTTTCAGCGGCTGCTTTTTCAGGGCGACCCCGCCCAATAACACGCCGGCAATAATGACATTGACGATGGTCATCTTGATCTTGACGAAGACACCATCGTGAAACACCACGGTCAGGATAGCGAACGGAATGCCTATCGCCGCTGCCGCCAGAGGAATCCAGGCAATGCGCTTTTCGGCAACGAAACCGACGATCAGCGCGATGACCGAAGCCACAGCCAGGGCGCCACTGGCGTAGACCAGCGGCGTTGAGCCTTCCTGCTTGGTCAGACGCGCAATCAGAAAGCCCAAACCAAACGCGATCAGCGGGCCGTAGTCGACGCCGGTCTTGATCCAGTTCTGCTTGGGCTGTGCCGGATTGATGGCCAGTTCCGGATCGGCTTTCAGCGCCGTTTCCATCAGCTTTTCCGTCGCCTTGTCCGTGGCTTCGGTCGCGGCAACCAGTTGGTCCTCGGTCGGCTTCTCGGTCATTGGCTGTCTCCAACGGGCTCCAGCCCGACCATGGAACGGGCGAAGTCGCGCGCCTTGAAATCGTGGAGGTCCTCGATGTCCTCGCCGACGCCGATCAGCTTGATAGGCGCGTCGGATGCCTTGGCGATCGGGATCAGGATGCCCCCGCGCGCCGTGCCGTCCAGCTTGGTCATGACCAGGCCAGAGACGAACGCCTGACGGCCAAAAATCTGTTCCTGGCTGAGCGCATTGCGGCCGACCGTGGCGTCGAGCACCAGCAGGGTCTCATGCGGCGCATCCGGGTCAATGCGTTTGATGACACGGACGATCTTGAGCAACTCGTCCATGAGCTGCTGTTTGTTCTGCAGGCGGCCGGCGGTGTCGATCAGGACGACGTCATAGCCCTCTTCCTTGGCCTTCGTCACGGAATCGAAAGCCAGGCCAGCCGCATCGGCGCCGGTCTTTCGGCCCATGAAGTCGGCACCGGCGCGTTGCGACCACACCTTCAGTTGCTCGACGGCGGCGGCGCGGAAGGTGTCGCCGGCGACGATCAGCACCTTGGCGCCCTTGCGCGTCAGCGACGCCGCGATCTTGCCCAAAGTCGTCGTCTTGCCCGACCCGTTCACCCCGACGAACAGGACGATATAGGGCCTGGGGCCGGACAATGGATCGAACGTGCCTTCGTGGCCAACCAGCTCATCGGCCAGGGCGTCAGCCAGCACCGCGCGCACGGCAGTCGAGTCCTTGGCGGAATTGAAGCGCGCCTGCGACATCTTTTCGGCGATGGTGGCGGCAACCGCCGGTCCCAGATCGCTCTCGATCAACAGGTCTTCGAGCTCTTCCAGGTCGGCGTCAGTCAGCGCCTCCTTCTGGACGAAGACCTGCGTGACCTGCTCGGTCAGGTTCTGCGAGGTCTTCGACAGACCCTCGGTCAGCCGCTGGAACCAGCCTTTTTTCTTTTCATCAGCCATAGGGCGGGTCTAGCTCAGTTTGTCCAAGTTTCCAATGGCGTGCTTGCCGTCGTGCCCGGTGATGGCGATGTCGGCCAATTGTCCGGGCACGGCGTGACCTTCAAAGAGCACTTCGGTGAAGTCGGCGGCGCGGGCAAAACCGGGCTTTTCAACGACGCAGCTTAACGTGCGGCCGGTCTGGCGGTTGAGATGGCGGTGGAGCGCCTCCGTACCCTTGGTGCGCAGGCGTTCGGCGCGTTCCTTGATCAGCGGGCGAGGCAGTTGCGGCATCTTGGCCGCCGGGGTCTGCGGGCGCGGGCTGTACGGAAAGACGTGCAGGAAGCTTAAGTCGCAATCGTCGACCAAAGCGACGGCATTGGCGAAATGTTCTTCGGTTTCGGTCGGGAAGCCGGCGATCATGTCGGCGCCGAAACTGATATCCGGACGGATGGCGCGGACGGTTTCGACCAGTTTGATCGCGTCGGCGCGCAGGTGGCGGCGCTTCATGCGCTTCAGGATCAGGTCGTCACCGTGTTGCAGCGACAGGTGCAGATAGGGCGCCAGGCGCTCTTCCTCGGCAAAGGCGCGCAACAGCGTGTCGTCGATTTCGGCGGCATCGATCGATGACAGGCGCAGGCGCTTCAGCTCCGGCACCAGCTTCAGGATGCGCGCGACCAGATTGCCCAGTTGCGGTGTGCCCGGCAGGTCGGCGCCCCACGAGGTCAGGTCGACACCTGTCAGGACGATTTCATTATAGCCCTGCGCCACCAGCTTTTGCGTCTGGCTGATGATGTCGCCGGCGGCGGCCGAACGCGAATTGCCGCGGCCATAGGGGATGATGCAGAAGGTGCAGCGGTGATCGCAGCCGTTCTGCACCTCGACAAAGGCGCGGGCGCGGTCCTTGAGGCCGTCGATCAGGTGACCGGCGGTTTCCTTGACCGAAAAGACGTCATTGACGACGACGCGGGCGCTGTCGGCCGTCAGGGCGTAGGCGCCCTTTTTCTGCTTGTCGGCATTGCCGATGACGAAGTCGACCTCGGTCATTTCGGCGAACATGCCAGGATCGGTCTGAGCGGCGCAGCCGGTGACGATCAGCTTGCGATCCGGGTTTTCCTTGCGGGCGCGGCGGATGGCCTGACGCGCCTGGCGCACGGCTTCGCCCGTGACGGCGCAAGTATTGAAGATGATGGCGTCTTGCAGGCCATCATGCGCAGCGGTCTTGCGAATGACCTCGCTCTCGTAAGAGTTCAGCCGGCACCCGAAAGTGACCACGTCTACGCTGGAAACTGGACGGCTATCGTCGCTCACAGCTCACCCGTGAATTCGAGCTCGACCGGACCGGTCATGATGACATGGTCGTTTTCGGCCCAGGCAATGTGCAGCGGCCCGCCGTCCATGATCACCGTGCCGGCGCGTTCGGTCAGACCACGGCGGGCGGCGGCAACCAGCGTGGCGCAGGCGCCGGTGCCGCACGCCCGGGTGATGCCGGCGCCGCGTTCCCAGACGCGCATGCGAATGGTTTCGCGATCGAGGATTTGCGCGAACTCGACATTGACGCCTTCAGGGAAAAGCGGATGGTTTTCGATCAGCGAGCCGGTGGCTGCAACATCGACCTTATTGATATCATCGACGAAGAAAACGACGTGGGGATTGCCCATCGAGACAGCACAGGGCGTATGATAGAGCGGATCGTCGATCGGCCCGACCTGAAGTTCCAGGCGCAGGGTGTCCATCTCTTCCGACAGCGGGATTTGCTGCCAGTCGAGGCGCGGCTTACCCATATCGACGCTGGCCGTGCCGGTCTTCTCATCGGACCGCAGGACATTGGCCCGCGTCAGGCCACCCAGCGTATTGATCTTCAGCATGCGGTCCGGCGTGTCGCGGTTCAGCACCCAGGCGACGCAACGCAGGGCATTGCCGCAGGTTTCGACCGTGCCACCATCGGCATTCCAGACGCGCATAAAGGCGTCACCGTCGGCACTGTCTTCGATGGCGATAAGCTGGTCAAAGCCGACGCCGGACGTGCGATCGGCCCACTGCCGGATCTGATCCGGCGCGGGGGCGAAGGCGTTCTGGCGGGCATCGACGACGATGAAGTCGTTACCGAGCCCGTTCATCTTGAGAAACGGACGGTTCATGGAGGGGTATATAGTGGGAAAGCGCCGTTTCAGCAAACAACGCTTTCTCTTAACTACGTTACCGGAAACCCACGCTTGCGCATCAACGCATCGCGGTTCGGATCGCGGCCACGGAAGGCACGATAGCCGTCGGCCGGATCGATCGTATTGCCGACGCTCAGCACGTGCTTCTGCAGGCGATCGGCGACCGCCTTGTCGTAGAAGCCACCGGCTTCGGTAAAGGCTTCAGCGCAGTCGGCCGTCAGCGTATCCGACCACAGGTAGCTGTAATAACCTGCCGAATAGCCGTCCGAAGAAAAGACGTGGCCGAACTGCGGCGAGCGGTGACGCATGACGATTTCCTTCGGCATGCCCAGCTTGGTCAGTTCCTCGCGCTCGAACGTGTCCGGATCGATGTCGGCGCCACCGGCCAGGTGATACTTCATGTCGATCAGGGCCGACGCCAGGTACTCCACCGTCGCAAAGCCCTGGTTGAAGGTATCGGCCTTCTTGATCTTGTCGAGAAGGGCTTGCGGCATGGCTTCACCGGTCTTGTAATGCCGTGCAAAGCGCGACAGCACCTCGTTCGTCGGTAGCCAGTGCTCATTGAGCTGCGAAGGGAATTCGACATAGTCGCGCGCCACCGACGTGCCCGCCAAAGACGGATAGGTGACGTTCGACGACAGGCCGTGGATGGCGTGGCCGAATTCGTGGAACAGGGTCGTGGCGTCATCCCAGGAAATCAGGATCGGCTCACCCGGTGCGGCCTTCACGAAGTTCGAGTTGTTCGACACCAGCGGCAGGATGTCCTTGCCGTCCATGCGCTGCTGACTGCGATAGGCGTTCATCCACGCGCCCGAACGCTTGCCCGGACGGGCATAGGGGTCGAAGTAGAACAGGCCGTTCGGCTTGCCGTTGCGCGTCACTTTCCAGACGCGAACGTCCGGATGGAAGACCGGCACATCCGAGACCGGCGTAAACTCGAAGCCATAGATCTGGCCGGCCGCCCACATCATGCCTTCGCTGAGCTTTTCCAGCTGCATGTATGGCTTTATCTCGTTCTCATCGAGGTCGTACTTCGCCTTACGGACCTTTTCGGCATAGAAGCGATAGTCCCACGGCTCGATGGTGATGCCCGCACCCTCCTTGTCGGCAATGGCCTGCATGTCGGCCACCTCTTCCTTGACGCGCGCCACGGCCGGCGTCCACACCGCTTCCATCAGCGCCATGGCGTTTTCGGGCGTCTTGGCCATGGCGTTTTCAAGCCGCCAGTGCGCATGCGTCTCATAGCCGCGCAGGCGCGCACGCTCGTAGCGCAGCTTCAGTATCTTGCTGATAATCGCATTGTTGTCCCACTGATCGCCATTGTCACCGCGATTGACGAAGGCACGCCACACTTTTTCACGCAAAGCGCGATTGGTACCGAAGGTCGTCACCGGCTCCATGACCGAGCGTGTATTGGCGATGCCATAGGTTCCGTCAGCGCGTTTCAGTGACGCCTTGACGCCATCTGGCACGCCAGCCAGGTCGGCCTCGCTGACGATCATGACCTGCTCTTCGTCGTGCAGCAGGTTGTCGGAGAACGCCTTGAACAGCAGTGACAGTTCCTGGTTGATAGCGGCGACGCGCTTCTTGTCCCTGGCCGAAAGCGCGGCGCCGGCGCGCACAAAGCCGGTATAGTTCAGCCACAGCAGGCGGTCCTGCTCGGGCGTCAGGTTAAACTGCGCCTTGTTGTCATAGACCGCCTTGATGCGCTTGAAGAGCTTCTGGTTCTGGCTGATCTCGTCCGAAAATGCCGCAAGCTTGGGCTGGATCACCTTACCCATAGCCTGGAGCTCGGGGGTGTTCAAGCCTCCGCTCCAGATGCCGTAGATGGTCGAGACCCGGCCCAGCGCCTTGCCTGACCGTTCATAAGGCACAATCGTGTTGTCGAAGGTCGCCGGCGCCGTATTTGCCGTAATGGCGTTGATTTCCTGGCGCTGCGAAGCAATCGCCTGATCGAAGGCCGCCTCGAACGTCTTGATGTCGACCTTGTCGAACGGTGGCACGCCGCCATAGGGCCCCTGCCATTCCGCTGTCAGCAGCATGGCCGCGCCATTGTCCGCGGCCATGGCGGCAGCAGGTGTCAGGGCTGTCGCGGCCATCAGGCTGATGACAGTGCGGCGGTCGAGGGAATCGTCGGACATCGGAACTCCGGTTTTTGTCGCAAACGTTACAGGATCGGCGTTTACGGCACGGGCCAAAAAGCGTAACTGGTGAAATTAGGCGCAGTTTTGCGTCTACCTAATTAACAATTGTTCATTCTGGAACGACTTTCAATGGCCATTGGCGTTTTCGATTCCGGCGTAGGCGGGCTGAGCATCCACCACGCGCTTGTCAACCGTTTGCCGCAGGCCGATTTCATCTACCTGGCCGATCAGGCCAACACCCCCTATGGCGACAAGTCCGGCGAAGCGATCGTCGAGATGACGCGTGAGGGCTGCGAGACCCTGTTCGAATCTGGCGCCTCGCTTGTCGTTCTGGCGTGCAACACGGCGTCGGCGGTCGCCCTGCGCCGCCTGCAATCGTCGTGGCTGGCGCAATACCGCAAGACCTACAAACGCCCGGTCAATGTGCTGGGCATCATCGTGCCGACCATCGAGGCCGCCACCGGCCTGCCGTGGGAACACGAAGCGGAGCGCCGCGGCGAGAAGATCGAGAAGCTCGACGTCGTCGGCGTCTTCGCTACGGTCGCCACTGCCCGCTCCCGCGTCTACGAAATCGAAATCGACAAGCGACGCCAGGACATCGCCGTCTTTACAGAAGCCTGTTCCGGGCTGGCCGACATGATCGAACAGGGCGCGTCGCGCGAAGCCCTGGGCGCCAAGATCAAGGGCCACGTCGAGAGCTTGCGCCTGCGTATCGGCCGCTTCCCCGACCGTGCCATTCTCGGCTGCACGCACTATGAACTGGTCGCCGACCTGTTCCGCGAAGCCCTGCCGGCCGGCACACCGATCATCCATCAGCCGCCTTCGGTCGCCCAGGCCATGGGGCAGTATGTCGAGCGCCACCCGGAATACGACGTCGGCACCTCTGGCGGCCGCACCTTCCTGACGACGGGCGAGCCGCGCAGCCAGTCTGCCTTGATCGAAGCCTTCTGGGGCGCACCCTTGACCTTTGGCGCCGTCAACAAAGGCCAGGCGGCGTGATGGACGCCGGGGACGACCTCAGCTTCACCTTTGGCGACCCAAAGCGCGGCGACGTCATTGCGCTTCTGGCGGCCAGCGACGCCTACATGGCTGGGCTCTATCCTGCCGAAAGCAATCACCTGCTGGACGTCGATACCTTGCGCCAGCCAGATATCCGTTTCCTGATCGTCGAACAGGGCGGCACGGCCGTCGGCTGCGGCGCGATCCGGATTGCAGACGGCTATGGCGAACTGAAGCGCATGTGGGTCGATCCTGCCTTGCGCGGCCGCCGTCTTGGCGTACGCATCCTCGAAGCGCTGATTGCCGAGGCTCAGCGATTGAATCTGCCGGCCCTGCGGCTGGAAACCGGCATTTCGCAACCTGAGGCGCTTGGCCTCTATCGCCGCTTCGGCTTTGAGGACATTGCGCCTTTCGGCGACTACCAGCCCGATCCGTTGTCGGTCTTCATGGAACGGCACCTATAAAAAAGCATCTGGCCATCGTATTGCATTGCAATACACTCACCTTCTGAGAGGTGTTCTATGGCAACTGTTCCCGTTCAAACCCGCGTCGATGCAGACGTCAAAGACCGCGCCGGAGCTGTCCTGGAAAAGATGGGGCTGACCGTCGATCAGGATGCTTAGACACATGGTTTCGCACCAAGGTTCAGGAAGCTTTGGACGATCCCCGACCTGCCGTGTCGAATGAGGATGTAAAAGCCCGCATGGCTAAGGTACGCGCAGATGCCCTCAAACGCACGGAGGATGCGTGAGGCTCGAGTGGTCGCCTATCGCTCTGGAAGACTGCATTCGGGCAAGAAGAGGGTTAATTTAAGACCAGGAGGCACGGCCTCCTGGACCTCATAACTCGCTAGAGTCTAACCCATTAAATAACAAATAGCCGGGCGCCCCAAAAGGATGCCCGGCTATTTGTTATATAAAGCGATAAACGCTGTCGCGTTACGGGGTCCAGGGGGCCAAGAAACGTTCTTTGGGACCCCTGGCCTTCCTATTCCGCCGCGATATCCACCGGCGCCGTCATGCGTATCAGGTGATCGAACGCCGACAGCGCCGCTTTCGAGCCTTCACCCATGGCGATGACGATCTGCTTGTACGGCACGGTCGTGCAGTCGCCGGCAGCAAACACACCCGGCAGCGAGGTTTCGCCCCTGGCATTGACCTCGATCTCACCGTGCTTCGACAAGGCGATGCTGCCCTTCAGGAACTCGGTGTTCGGGATCAGGCCAATCTGGACGAAGATGCCTTCCAGGTCGATGGTGTGGACCGTGTCGTGGATGCGGTCCTTGTAGGTCAGGCCAACGACCTTGTTGCCATCGCCCAGAACCTCGGTCGTCTGCGCATTCGTCAGTACACGGACATTCGGCAGGCTATGGAGCTTGCGTTGCAGGACCGCGTCGGCGCGCAACTCGGCCGCAAACTCCAGAAGCGTGACTTCCGACGCCAGACCGGCCAGGTCAATTGCCGCTTCGACGCCCGAATTGCCGCCGCCGACGACCGACACGCGCTTGCCCTTGAACAAAGGACCGTCGCAGTGCGGGCAGTAGGCCACGCCCTTGTTGCGGTACT
>CAMLLA010000040.1 GCA_946480525.1 uncultured Asticcacaulis sp.
CATATTCCGCTTATGCGCCGGCAGGGTCTTGGTCGGTTTTGGCGGCGGAGGTGGCGGTGGAGGCGTGGGCTCCGGCGGCGGGGTTTCGTCCGTCGACGGCTGAGGCGCGGGTTCTGGCGCAGGCGTCGGAGCCGGAGCCGGCGCAGCGGCAGCCGCCACGGGCTTGGCCTTCTTACCCGGCCAGATGATCGGACGCGCGGCAGCAAGCGCCTTGGCCTCGATCGGCCTGGGCGGAACGGTCGTCAGCTCGCGCTGCGCCGCCTCGATCATGACCATGACCTTCAGCCGCCCCTTGTCGTCCTTGGCTTTCCAGAAGTCGTCCAGCGCCTGCAAGGCCTTCCAGACGCGGTACTGGTGCTGGTCGGTCGCCAGCGGCACGGCCACCTTGGGCGTCGTGTCAACCGGCCCCGCGTCCTTCATGCCGTCCAGCGCGCCCTTCAGGTCGGTGTACAGCTTGTACTGCTTCGACGACAGGTCGGTCACGTAGCCCAGCCGGGCATTGAGGACTTCGGCGACTTCGCGCCCCCGCTCTATGATGACCGAGCCCGACGATTTCAGGGCGCGGTCGAGATACCAGCGCACGCTTTCATAAATCGCCTTGGCCGACGCCTTGCGCTGCGCCACCAGCTTCTGGCGGCCATGGCGGCGGCCGAAATAGTCGGCCAGGAAGAACAGGCCGACCACGACCAGAAAAATGACGATCAGCCCGATCAGCAGGCGCGCATCGAACGACGCTCCGTAATCGCCGTAGCCGACATCGGGCGGTGTATCGCTGAATGGTTCGTCGAAGCCTTCGCCGTGCCGCATGATCAGGGAACCTTTTTCCCGGGGGCGACAGGCCCTTCCTGCGGTGGCACCCACGGCGGCGAGTCGGTCAGCTGACGCTGGGCGGCGCGATAGGATTCGGTCACCACCATCAGGTTCTTCCAGTAGTCGAACAGCTTTTGCACCGCGAACCAGATGGCGGTCCTGTGTTCTTCCGGAGTCATCCGCACGCGTTCGACCACGCCCGGCGCGGCCGGAGCCGGCGCTACGGGCTGGACCTGGCCGTCCGCGCCAATGGCGATGTTGATAAAGGTGCCGCCGTTCATCTGGGTGGGAGCGCCGGCGCCCTTGGCGACGTAGGGCTTCTTGTCCGTGCCTTCGACGGCGCTGTTCAACTGCCCGGTAATCTTGGCCAGGGCGTTGCTGAGTTCCAGGGTCTTGCCGAACTGCGCTTCGACGGCCGTCTTGGAATTGATGGCCAGCTGCGTCTGGTTGTCATTGTTCGCCTTGGCGCCCGGCGACAGGAAATGCATCACCGCCTTGGCGCGTTCGTCGATCGCGGCGCCACTGCCGATGCGACGCTCGGCGCGCTTGAAAACGATGACCAGGGCAACCGTCAGCCCGATGATGAAAAGCACGCTCAGGAGCCAGAATATCCAGTCGTGGCTTGGGGGCGCGTCGGCGGGGAAATCGCTCAAGGCCGGCGAATCGAACCTGTCGTCCATATCGGGAGCCCCTCCTTTCCCTTGGTCGCTGAACAGCGTTTCGCTTGACGGTCACAGGTTTCACCAAGGCAAAACCCCTGTCAATCAGGAAGGTTAACAGATTGCTTCGGCCTGTGCTACTCCGGTTCGCGCAAATGCCGAGCCATATCTCACCTTTTCCCCCGTCAGTGTGGCTTTCCGGCTGGCGGCCTGCTGGCCTACTTGCCGTTCTGGGCCTTGATAGCCGCGTCTTCGACCCGGCGCAGCAGTGTCTTGAACTGTGACACTTCTTCCGGGGAAAATTCGGCCAGCATGATCTTTTCGTACTCGATGGCGGCGGGCGCGACGTCGGCAAACAGGCGCTCGCCTTCCGCCGTAAGGATCAGGTGGTGCGACCGGCCGTCATGTTCGTGCGGCGCGCGCGTGATCAGGCGGCGCTTGGCCAGGCCTTGCGCGGCGCGTGAGATGGTGACCTTGTCCATGCCGGCGCGCTTGACCAGGGCCTGCTGCGTCGAGGGACCATCCTCGCGCAGGATGGTGATCAGGCGCCACTCAGGTATCTTGAGGCCATACAGGCTCTCATAGGCTGTCGAAATCAGCGTGCTCACGGCGTTGGACGCCACCGCCAGGCGGTAAGGCATGTATTCGTCGAGCGTAAGCGTACCTTGTGTCATGATCTGCAAATGTCCCAGCGTAGGGTATGAATGTCCCCGAGGCTGTACAATGGCGTGTACGCGCAGCAATGACAAATGAGTTATTGTTAAGGTATTGTCTATTCACGCTATATCTTCACCGATCGTATACCCGTTATCGCAGTGCGAAAAAATTTCGCCGGATACCGTTCGCAGTCGCGACAACGACGGCAACTGCTGCTAAGGATCGGTTATCGCAACAAACAAACGACGTGACCGTGGCCTATACACCGCCCCCCTATAAAGCCGATCAATTCGCAGGTCTCCCCGGCCCGCTGCGCTGGCTGCTGGAAGCGCCGCGCAAGCTTTACAACTGGATGATCAAACTGGCCGGCGGCAAGCACGCCGAAAAGGGGCTGGCGTTCGTATCCTTCGCCGAAAGCTCGTTCTTCCCGATTCCGCCCGACGTCATGCTGATTCCCATGATCCTGGCCCAGCGTGACAAGGCGTATCGCTTCGCCCTGACCTGCACCATCGCATCGATCGTCGGCGCTCTGTTCGGCTACGCCATCGGCTACTTCCTGCAGCCGGTCGGCATGATGATCCTGGGAATATTCGGCTACGACAAGAAGCTCGACAGCTTCCATGCCTTCATGGAGCAGTGGGGCATGTGGGTCATCCTGGCCAAGGGGCTGACCCCCATACCGTTCAAGCTGGTGACCATCGCGTCCGGCCTGGCCAAGATGAACCTGGCGGTCTTCTTTATCAGCTGCGCGGTAACCCGCGGCGCGCGCTTTTTCCTCGTTGCCTGGGCGTGCAAGCGCTATGGCGCGGAAATCACGGAACTGATCGAAAAACGTTTCTATCTTGTCGGTACTATTGCCGTGGCACTGATCGTGCTAGGAATCATCGCACTCAAGTTCATTCCCCACTAAGCGGGACACTTAAAAGCGATACATGACGACCCTGAAATCCCGGATCGGCGGCACAAAGCTTGCCCTCGCCTTCAGCCGCTGGTGGAGCATCACCGCGCTGGTCGTCTCGCTGGCCATGCTGGCGACGGCATGGTCGTTCCAGCTGTTCGGGGATCTGCATCCCTGCCACCTGTGCCTTAAGCAGCGCGACATCTACTGGATGGCGGTCGGCGTTTCGCTGGTCGCCAGCGTCTGGGCCCTGTTCACCGGCGCCAAGGGGCCGCCGCGCGTCTTTTCCTTCGTCCTGTTCGCCATCTTCGCCACCGGCGCGGTCATGGCCGGCTATCATGCCGGCGTCGAATGGGACTGGTGGCGCGGGCCGCAAACCTGCACGTCCGACGGCACCGAGATCAGCATCGACCAGATGGCGGCTTTCCTGACTGGTGCGACATCGAAACCACCCCAGTGCGACATCGCGGCATGGCGCATGTTCGGCCTGAGTATGGCAGGATATAATGCCATCGTCTCGGCCGTGCTGGCCACCTTAAGCCTCATCGCTTCGGTGCGTTTCCGGAAAGCACGGCCTTCGTACTACAGGAACTAATGTCATGGACCGTCCGCCTGTGCCTCCCCGCCCCGGTCACGGCGAAACAAAAAGCCGCCTGGCGGAAATCCTGAGGGTCGATCACGCCGGTGAGTTGGCGGCCGTACACATCTACCGCGGCCAGGCGGCTGTCTTCGGCGGCACCCGGAACGACGCGCTGGCGCAACAGTTCAAGCACATGGAAGGCGAGGAACAGGTTCACCTCGACGCCTTCGAGACGCTGATGCGCGAAAAGCAGGTGCGGCCGACCCTCATGACACCGGTCTGGCGCCTGGCGGCCCTGGGTCTTGGCGTCGGCACGGCGCTTTTGGGCGAAAAGGCCGCCCATGCCTGCACCGAAGCGGTCGAAAGCGTCATCGGCGAACACTATGCCGACCAGATCCGCGACGTCGAAGGCTCCGACCCCGAACTGGCCGCAAAGCTCAGTCAGTTCCGCGACGACGAATTGGGGCATCACGACCGGGCAGTCGATCAGGGCGCCCGTGAAGCGACCGGTTATCCCCTGCTGTCGGCCGTCATCAAGACCGGCTGCCGCCTCGCCATCCGGATCAGCGAGAAAATCTGATGCACGACCACGGCACGTTCAGCCTGCGCCACCACAGGCATCCCCAGACCTCACTGGGCGACCGCGTGTCGGACAGGATCGCCGCCATTGTCGGATCGTGGAACTTCATTATCATCCAGTCGCTAATACTGTCCGGCTGGATCGTCCTGAACATCACGGCCTGGGTCCGTCACTGGGATCCCTACCCGTTCATATTGCTCAACCTGGTCCTGTCGTTCCAGGCGGCCTTTACGGCGCCGATCATCATGATGGCGCAAAACCGCCAGGCGACGATCGACCGCCAGAAGGCGGAACTGGACTATCAGGTCAATTGCAAGGCCGAGATGGACATCGAGGCGCTGCACGCCAAGATCGACCTGATGCGCCAGGAAGACATCACGCGGCTGATCGGTCTGCTGGAAAAGGTCATCGACGAACGCGCCGGCGGCAAAGGCGATTAGAGCGATATGCCAAAAAGTGTGTAGCGGTTTTTGGCTAAATATCGCAACAAAACAAACAATTAGAACATGATGACTGTTTCAATCTACAGTCGTCATGTTCTAGCGCCCTTCGAAGTCGTAGCTCTGGCGCATGTGCTCCAGCAGGGTTTCGCGGACTTCATCATCGACCATGCCGAGGTCCAGCCGTGCGTCACCGCTGTCGGTCGGGCGGACCTTGACCGTCTCCCCCATGAAGGTGAAGCTATAGACCTTGGGGCCGAACAGCTTTTCGCGTTTCGCGGTGACACGAACGCCCAGCGTCGACTCGATCGCCTTTTGCAAAGGCTCCATGGCGATCCGCGTCTGCCCTTTTGGCCGGGCAAAATTGACGACGCCAAAGGCGCGCCTGTCCATTTCAAACCGTACAGGTGACATCTTCTATGCCATGCTCGTTTCTCAGCGCCGGCGGGTATCGGAGCACCGGCACTATCCCCCATTTTTTCGCGCAGTCTACCGAAAACCGCTAAACACGTTTCGGAATGTACGCGGGCTATGCCTCCAGAGGCGTATCCCAATACAGGTAGTCTATCCAACTTTCGTGAAGATAGTTAGGGGGAAAACGGCGTCCAAGATCCTGAAGATGAAACATTGTCGGCCGGTGTGGATTTTTTGTCGGCATCATGCGCGCCTGGACGGGCGTTTTCCCCCCCTTGCGCAAGTTGCACGGCGCGCAGGCCGTCAGGATATTGGTCCAGCTCGACTTGCCGCCCTGGCTGACCGGCACGACGTGATCGAAGGTCAGTTCGTGCGGCGAGCCGCAGTACTGGCAGCGAAACCCGTCGCGCAGGAAGACATTGTAACGGGTAAAGGCCGGCGGGCGGTTCTGGTCGATATAGGTTTTCAGCGACACCACGCTGGGCAGGCGCATCTTCAGCGACGGCGAACGGATTTCGATGTCGTAGGTCGAGACCACATCGACCCGGTCTTCGAAGACGGCCTTGACGACGTCCTGCCACGGCTTGGTCGACAGGGGGTAGTAGGACAGCGGCCGGAAATCGGCATTCAGCACGAGGGCGCGCCAGTCGTGCGGCGGACTTTTCAAAACATGCATGGCGCTCTCCATGCTGTGTTCAGCGGGACGTTCGATAGGCAGTGTTTGAAGACCAGGCTCCTTCTGCACGCATATTATCCACAGGACAACTGTGAACCCGATTCCGCAGAAAGGAAACAGTGAATTTTTTGTGGCGGCTTAACTGTTACCGCCTGAACAGCCGTGCACCAGGCACCATGTTCATGCGCTTCCTCAGCCATGCCCGCTTGTGGTCACGGCGGACGGCAAAGACGGCATCGACGGCCTGTAATGTCGCGACCAGATCCTGACTGAGCCCATCCGCCCCTTCATACAGCACGACCAGCTGTGTAATGCCCGGATCGGCCTGGGCACGATGCCTGGCAATCCACAACGACTTGAGCCGGGGAATCCGGGCCGCATGGCCGCGGACCGCCGCCACTATGTCTTCGTCCAGTCCTGCCGCCTCCAACCAGACGTTTTCACTGATATGCCCCAGTTCATGCTGGGCCAGATTATAGATGTAGAGGGCGTCATTGAACTGCGCCTGATAATAGCCAAGCCTTGGATCATCGTCCTGTTTGCCGAGGTAAGCGAGACAATCCTCGAGTATGTAGAGACGCGAAAGACGGTGGACTCCGCTGGCCAGGACCGCCTGCATATGCTCCATTCCGGCCGCGTCGCCGAGCGCAAGCTGCAGCCGCCCGACGGACGCCCGCGTAGCCACATCATCTGGTTGCGCCGCCAGCCGGCTCTGTGCGACTTCAAGCGCCTCCGCCGTATCGCCGCGTCCTTCGAGCAGGTATTGATAATGCCGTATCTCTTCGTCGCTCAATCGCTCCCGCCGTGGGGCGAAGTCCTCAATCTGCCTGTCGCGCTCAGCGGCAGCGGCACAGCTCTCGGTCCATTCGTTTTCGACCCGGTTCCACCAGTCGGCGTCGAACCGCTGCATCAAACGCTCAACGACCTTGGCGCCCAATAATGTATCCGCACCGGATTCCGTGACCGGCGGCAGCGCCGATGGCACCTGCTGTAGCGCTTTGAGGCGATCGCTCAGGCTGGGGTGCGTGTCGTGAATGTCTGTTTTTGCCGACATCGCCCGCCTCAGCACGTCGTCAGCTTCGCGGTCGGCCATGGGCTGGACGAAGTGGTTTGCCATGCGGGCATGCGGAAATACCTGAGGCTCATGCCGGGCGGCCTTGAACAATCTCTCCCAGAAGGCGTTATGACGCTGTGTCTCGACCACCGCCCGCATCAGCGCGCGTGCAGCCACCTCCGGCGTTGCGATCGCTGCGGCCGCCCTGTCCGCACGGTATTCGTCGTCACGCGCGAGGACGAAGCTGTAGGCGTTGAACCAGGGGCCATACCAGTTGAAAAACCGTTTGAAGACAAAAGCGCCAGCCCCTTCGGAAAACGCTTCCGACAACTGCAGCCACGTAATCCGGACGCGATAAATCCAGGCGGACATTTTTCCATGGGCGCCGGCCAGATGACCATATTCGTGCGCGACAACGGCCATCACCTCTTCGCGCGACAGGGCACGCAGCAAGGGCAGGCCGAGGCCAAGGACACTGCGGCGGCCGAAGATTCCGGCTTCGCGCCAGCTCATGAAGGCATTGAAATCGTTGGTGATATAGACAGCGTGAACCTTCGGCCCGCGTAACCGCTTGCGGATGTCCTTCAGCATGGCGAACAGATCCGGCGCCTCGGCCGCCGTGATCTTCACGCCCTGCGGCGGAGGCATTTTTACCCGTGTCGCCTTGAGGATAAGAAAGACCACGATCACCAGGGGGATCAAGAGCTTCGCCGTCAGGGCGTTCAAGGCGTGGTTAAGAACCATGATGGCCAAGGCGCCGCCAATGACAGCCAATATGATCAGTATGATCAGGCCGATGTAGGCGTAGCCCAGCGTAGCACCAAGATAGACACGTGCGCGGTATTCGCCCGGCCTTGCCGCCGCCAGCGCCTCAAGCTGCTGGATCATTGGGCGATAGCGATCCTCGATGGCGATCGACGCTCCCCACGCCGGCGCGTCCGTCTTGGCCCTGATGGAACTGGCCATCTTTTCCCCCCGGAATATCTGGTACTTAGGTTTACGATGCCCTATGCTGAACGCAGGTGCAAGCCCTTGTTCTGAAGCATTCCATGATCGTGCGAACGCGCTTTGCGCCCTCCCCGACCGGCTATCTCCACCTCGGTCACGCCTTCAGCGCATTGACCGCCTTTTCCGCCGCGCGAGCCAAAGGCGGTGAATTCATCCTGCGTATCGAAGACATCGATCACACGCGCTGCCGTCCCCAATTCGAAGCCGCCATATATGACGACCTGGCCCGGCTGGGCCTGACATGGCCAAAGCCCGTCCTGCGCCAGAGCGAACATACCGGCGACTATAAGGGAGCGTTGGAACGGCTGATCGCGCTGGGGGTCGTCTATGCCGATCATCGTACGCGCAAGGAGCAGGTAGAGGCGTCGCTTAGCGCTCCGCAGGATGGCGCCTTGCCAGGTCCGGGCGCCGGACAGGCAAGCGCCGCCTGGCGCCTGTCAATCGATGCGGCACGTACATATCTGGGCAGCCGCTACGATGACCTGCACTTCCATGAGCTGTCGCATCAACCGGGCACGCACAAGGTCCGGCCAGAGATCAATGGCGATATCGTCCTCGGCCGCAAGGACATTGGCATCGCCTACCATCTGGCCGTCGTGGTCGATGATGCACGGCAAGGCATTACCGATGTCGTACGCGGCCACGACCTGTTCGACGCCACCCACACCCAGGTCCTGCTCCAGGCCCTGCTGGACCTGCCAACGCCTGCCTACCATCATCACGCCCTGCTTCTGGATGACGAAGGCCGGCGCCTTGCCAAACGCAAGGGCTCGAAATCCCTGTGCGACTATCGCCGGGAGGGGCTGAGCCCTGCGGACATCAAGGCGCTGCTGGATCGGACGCCAAAAGCATAAAGCCGCCCGCACGGGCGGACGGCTTTGGAAAAACATACGACTTTTCGGACCTACAGCGGTTTGATGTCCACTGCCGCCGTCTTGCCACGCTCGGTCTGCAATTCATAGGAGACCCTCTGGCCATCGTTCAGTCCCTGCAAGCCCGCGCGTTGAACGGCGGAAATATGAACAAAGACATCATTGCCGCCATCGGCAGGCTGGATAAAACCAAAGCCCTTGGTGCTGTTGAACCATTTGACCGTACCTTCGGCCATGCGCGCTCTCCTCATGATCGAGCTGTTATCGAGTTGCGGAAGTCGCCTTCCACATACAATCGCGGTCTCGGTAGCAGCAGTCGGAGCCTGAAGCGACGTTTCCGCCAACTCCACGTCTCCTGGATCTCAGGCAGCCGGAGTAACGAATTGTGGCGGTATTAAGCCAGCGCTTTTGAAAACGGTCAACGCAATCGAGGGGATTTTCGAAGCACTGGCCGCGATTTTTCAGCGAAAATGGCGAAAATGTCCCACTTTCGCGGTATCCGTCGGAAATAATTGCGCAGACAACGGCTTGGTCCTGGGTCCGAAGGTGCTATTCTGCCGCCCGTGTTACACCTCATGAGCCAAGCATGCGTTCCTCCCTCCTGCGTCAGCGGTTGCTGAAGACGCTTTTGACCCTGCCGCCGGCAACGCTTCGTTTCCTGGCCGGCGGGGGTGTCGTCTACCGCGACGGCCGGACGCTGGATCCGCAAATCCAGTTCCTGTGGCGCGGCTATTTCAGCCGGGGCGATGCAACGCCCTTGTCCCTGCACGGAAAGACGATCGAACAGGCCCGGCAGGAATGGGCGGAAACCGCGGCGCTGCTGGGGATACCATCACAGGCGCGGGTCAGGATCGAAGAGATCACAAGCGAAACCGTACGGGGTCTGCATATCCGCCCGGCGACCGTATCGGCTGATGCGCCGCTGCTCGTCTTTTTTCCTCAGGGCGGTGGCGTCCTGGGCGGCCCCGGACTGTCACGCGCCTTTTGCGCAGGCTTTGCGCATGAGGCCCGCTGCCCGATCTTCATTCCCGACCTGCGCATGGCGCCTGCCTATCGTTTCCCAGCCGCCTACGACGACGCGCGCGACGCGCTGTCTTGGGCCCAGGGCAACGCCGTCCGGCTCGGCGCGCGCGACGGCGCCACGGCGATCGGAGGCGTGCTGACCGGCGCCAACCTCGCCACCCGCCTCTGCATCGATCTGAAACGGGACTTCAAACCTCTGCCGGTCGCGCAACTGCTGGTCACTCCGCTTGTCGATCTCAGCGATCCACGACTCAAGGACAGCACAACCTCTGCCGGGTGGCCCTTTGCCGACGACGCGCTCGAAACCCTTATCGGCCATTACGCCGGCGCCGGAACCGACCTGACCGACCCGCGTATATCGCCCGCCCTGGAAAAGCTGCTCGTCGGCCAGCCGCGCACCCTGGCCGTTTCAGCGGGCCTCGACCCGCTGGCCGTGCAGACGGAAGCCTTTGTCCGCCGCCTGATCGCCGCGCGCACGAAGGTCACCTATCGCCGTTACGACACCCTGCCGCTGGGTTTCGACCTGCTTACCGGCGTCGCGGACGCCTCATATACCGCCGTTCAGGATATTGCCCGCCTGTGGATCGAGCTTCTGCGGGCGGGACAGCCCGAGGCGGCCGAGGCTGAACAGGCCGAAACTGTCCAGGCCACGGCGTGACGGGCATTCTCGACTTCTACCGCGATCATGGGGAAACCCCAGGCCTCGACCTGGCCGTCGACCAGTGGAACCCGTCGTTTTGCGGGGACATCGACATGCGGATCGCGGGCAGCGGCATCTGGTTCTATAACGGCACGCCGATAGAGCGGCCGGCCATGGTACGGCTGTTCGCGCGAATCCTGCGCCGCGAAAAGGACCGCTACTATCTTGTCACGCCTGTCGAGAAGGTCGGAATTGTCGTCGAAGACGTGCCTTTCATTGCTGTCGAATTGATGCCCGATGGCGACCGTCTGAGCTTGCGTACCAATCTCGGGGATGTGGCCGTCGTCGGAAGCGATCACCCCCTGCGCTTCGAGACCGATGCGGATGGCGCCATCCGTCCCTATATCGAGGTGCGGAACGGCCTGGATGCCAGACTGACGCCGTCTGTCGCGCGGGACCTTCTGACGCTTGCGGTCGTAGAGGACGACATAGTCGGCATCCGGACGAGCGGTATTTTTTTCGCCATCGCAGTCAACACCTTAACAAATGACTAAGCCGTTCAGGCTGGGTTCAGGTTCAATTATGTAAGATTTGAAACATGGGCCTGTTCAGTAATCTCGTTTGTAAGGTGTCGCCATGAAGAAAATTTTTAGCGCCGCTGCCCTTGGCCTGGTTGTCGCCATCAGTTCCCTGAGCGCACCGGCTTCAGCACTGGCTTTTGACCGCTACGACCGCCACGACCGTTATGAGCGCCACGACCGTGGCGACCGTTGGGACCGGCACGATCGCCGCGGAGGCCGCTGGGATCGCCACGATCGCCGCGACCGGTATGACAGGTATGACCGCTCAGATCGCCGCAGCTATGAACGCGGCTATCGATCGGGCTGGCGTGACCGCTCCGACTGGCGCCGTGGTGGCTACGTCTCCTATCGTGACTGGGATCGCGGCTATTACGTCGATTACCGCCGCCACCGTCATCTCTACGCCCCACCGCGGGGTTATGAGTGGCGCCGCGTGGACAACAACTATGTCCTCGCCGCGGTCGCGACCGGTCTGATCGCCGGCCTGATCATCGGTAACTACTAAACAAGAATGGCGCCTTCTTCCGGAGGCGCCATTTTTTCTCATTCGGTTAGCGCTTGAGCGCCTTGACCGTCTTTTCTTCGAGGCCCAGCGTCTGCAAGGCGGTCAAGGTGATGCCCGCAGCGTCGAGACCGGCCTGGGCATACATGGCCGGCATGCTGTCCTGATCCTGGAAGATGTCGGGCAGGGTCAGGGTCCGGATCTTGAGACCGCCATCGAGCGCGCCTTCACGGGCCAGCAGGTGCAGCACAAATGCGCCAAAGCCGCCTTCGGCCCCCTCTTCCACCGTGATCAGGCATTCGTGTTCGCGCGCCAGGCGCAGGATCAGATCACGGTCGACCGGCTTGGCAAAGCGGGCATCGGCGACGGTCGTCGACAGGCCGCGCGCCGCCAGTTGATCGGCGGCCTTCAAAGCATCGCCAAGGCGCGTGCCCAGCGACAGGATGGCGACCTTGGAGCCTTCGCGGATGATCCGCCCCTTGCCAATCTGAAGCGGCTGCGCCATCGCCGGGATGTCCACACCGACGCCTTCGCCGCGCGGATAGCGGAAAGCGCTGGGGCCGGCATCATAGTCGCGCGCCGTGGCGATCATCGCCGCCAGTTCGGCCTCATCCGCCGCCGCCATGATCATCATATTGGGCAAGGCCCCCAGATAACCGATGTCGAAGGTCCCGGCATGGGTGGCGCCATCGGCCCCGACCAGCCCCGCCCGGTCGATGGCGAAGCGCACCGGCAGGTTCTGAAGCGCAACGTCGTGCGCCACCTGGTCGTAGCCGCGTTGCAGGAAGGTCGAATAGAGGGCGCAGAACGGCTTCATTCCATCGGCCGCCAGGCCGGCAGCAAAGGTGACAGCGTGCTGTTCGGCTATGCCGACATCATAGGTGCGGTCCGGAAAGACCTCGGCAAAGCGATCGAGCCCGGTGCCCGACGGCATGGCCGCGGTAATGGCCACCACCTTCGGATCGACATGCGCCTGCTTGATCAGTTCGGACGCGAAGACTTCGGTATAGCTCGGCGCATTGGATTTCGGCTTGGATTGTTCCCCGGTGATGACGTCGAACTTGGCGACGCCATGATACTTGTCGGCAGCGCTTTCAGCGGGCACATACCCCTTGCCCTTCTGCGTCACGACGTGGACCAGGACCGGCCGGTCATTGATGCCGCGCACGCGCTTAAGCACCGCCAGGACGTGTTCCAGATTGTGGCCGTCGATCGGCCCGACATAGTAAAAGCCCAGCTCTTCGAAGAAGGTGCCGCCAGTGACATAGGTGCGCGAAAACTCTTCGCCCTTGCGCACCATCTCGTACAGCGGACGCGGCAGGTGCTCGGCCATCTGGCGGCCGAAGCGGCGGATCGACTGATAGGTGCCGCCCGAAACCAGGTTCGCCAGATAGGCGCTCATGCCTCCCACCGGCGGTGCGATCGACATGTCGTTGTCGTTGAGGATAACTGTGAGGTTCTTGGTCGTTTCGGCGGCGTTGTTCATCGCCTCATAGGCCATGCCCGCCGACATCGAGCCGTCGCCGATGACCGCCACGACCTTGTTGCTTCCGCCCTTCAGGTCGCGGGCGGCGCAGAAGCCGAGCGCCGCCGAAATGGAGGTTGCGGCGTGGGCCGCGCCGAATGGGTCATAGGCGCTTTCCGACCGCTTGGTGAAGCCTGACAGCCCGCCACCCTGGCGCAATGTGCGGATACGGTCGCGGCGGCCGGTCAGGATCTTGTGCGGATAGGTCTGATGGCCGACGTCCCAGATCAGGATATCGTTCGGCGTATCGAAGACATGGTGCAACGCCACGGTCAATTCGACTACGCCCAGCGCCGAGCCCAGATGTCCGCCGATCTTGGACACGACATCGATCGTTTCCGCGCGCACTTCCTCAGCCAGCGCCTTCAGCTCGGCGCCAGTCAATTCATGAATTTTGGCTGGATTGAACCCTTCGCTGCCGTGCAGCGTATCGAGGATCGGGGTTTCAGGCATACTGTGCGCAAACCGGTTTCTGGCGGAACCAAAATAAAAGACGGAGCGGTTCAGTTGCGCCGATTGAGTACGAAGTCAACACTCTCGCGCAAGTATCGCGCCTTTCCGCCGAAAATATCAAGTCTGGATTTGGCCTGCTCGCTGAGCATTTTGACGCGGGCCTTGGCCTCATTCAGCCCAAGCAGGGTCACAAAATTGGTCTTGCCCCTTTCGGCGTCCTTGCCCCCGGATGCCTTACCCATTTCTTCCGGATCGCCTTCGACATCGAGCACATCGTCGGCAATCTGATAGGCCAGGCCCAGATCCTGGGCGAAGTGCATCAGGGCCATTCCGTCTTTTTCGGGCGCATCGGCGATAATCAGTGGGATTTCAAAGGCATAAACGATCAGGGCGCCCGTCTTGAGACGCTGCATCCGCGCCACGCCGCCCAGGTCGTCGTGGACGCCGATCAGGTCGATCATCTGGCCGCCGGCCATGCCCAGGGCGCCCGAGGC
This sequence comes from uncultured Asticcacaulis sp., assembly GCA_946480525.1. The sequence goes on from CAMLLA010000040.1 coordinate 13,867, forward strand.
CTGGGCCAGCAGGCGCACCAGTTCGCAGCGCACCGCGGGATCTTCGTGGGTATCTTCGCTGGCAAGGATCTCGAAGGCGACACTTTGCAGCGCGTCGCCAGCCAGAACGGCGGTCGCTTCGTCATAGGCGCGGTGGACGGTCAGTTGCCCCCTGCGGATATCGTCGTCATCCATGCACGGCAGGTCGTCGTGGACAAGGCTATAGGCGTGGATGCATTCAAGCGCACAGGCGGCGCGCAGCACGGAATTCTCATCGGCGTCGAATAGGCGCGCCGCCTCCAGTGCGAAGAACGGGCGGATGCGCTTGCCGGGACCTAATGCGGCGTAGCGCATGGCTTCGGTCAGGCGGCTCTCCGCTCCCTCACCGCGCGGCAGAAGCTGGTCGAGCGCCAGAGTCACCAGGTCGGCCGTCTCGGCCAGCCGTTGCTGTAAAGGTGGCATGTCGGAATTGGCCGCGACCGGTGTGAGCATTATTCAAAGCTCGCCGGAGCCGTGCCTTCGACGGCGCCGGTCTTCGAGAGCGAAATCTTTTCAACCTGCAGGCGCGCCGCTTCCAGACGCATCTCGCACAGGGCCTTCAGTTCGGCGCCGCGCTTATACAGGTCCAGCGACTTTTCCAGCGGCGCCTGGCCCGATTCGAGTTCGGACACGATCTTCTCGAGTTCCTTCAGCGCCTCTTCGAAGGACAGGCCATTCACTTCGCTCATCTATCGCTCCTTCAACTCGTAGCGGCGGCACCCCCAGTACTGAAACCCCTGCTCGACCGTCTTTATATAACCCATTTTCTTCAGTTCAAGGCTGATCATCAGGTTGAAATAGCCATGCGCCAGAACGAGGACATCGCCGCCTTCACGCGCCTTTTCGGCCAGGAAATCCGCGGCCTTTTTCGCGCGTTCCACCGCCTGACGGCGCGTTTCCGGCGCATTGTGATTGTCGGTGTACCACCACCACAGCCGCGACACCGTTCCCCAGCCCCAGGATTTCGGCGACAGCTTGATCCAGGTCGGCAGATGCGGCGGCGGCAGGGGCGCTTCTACCAGCATTTCAAGCTGTTCAAACGGCCGTTTGCCGCATATCGCCTGGGCGGTTTCAATCGAACGGCGGATTGTCGATGAATAGATATAACGTGCGTCTCGGGCGTATTTGTCCAGGCAGTGCGGGGGCGTCTGTCCAGCCAAGAGCCCGGCGGCCTCGTACTTGGCCCACCACTCTTCATATCCTCGCCAGTCGAGCAGCACGCGTCGCGACAGGTCCGGTTCGCCGTGGCGGACAAGAGTGATGGCGCCCGGTGGGGCCGTGACAACTGGCCTCGCATCCCCCGCTGCGCTAGCGTCCTCATCCACTCGTGTTCTGTCCTGCACCGCGCCCCCAAAACACCGCCCATGGCCTTTGGCCCGGATTCGGCGTTGGTTGTTAAACGAGCGACCGTCGTAACGTCAGTGCCCATGCGAGACAAGTGTTTTATGGCGACGTTCGTTACTCCGACCGCTGCAACTGAAGGTGGACGACATTGGTGCGGGCCGTTCGGAAACCCGCTTCACAATAGGCCAGGTAGAACAGCCATAGCTTGCGGAACTGGTCATCGAAACCGTTGATCCGGCCCTCGTGCCACGCCTTTTCAAAGCGCTGCGCCCATTGTTTCAGGGTTTCCGCGTAGTCCTTGCCGAAGCTGAAATCCGACACCAGCCTGAGGCCGGCGGCCCGTGAATGCTCCGCCAACTTGGCAAGGGACGGCAACATACCACCCGGGAAGATATACTTCTGGATGAAATCGGCGCGCTGGCGATATTCCTCAAACGTCTCATCGGCAATGGTGATAATTTGCAGGCCGGCCTTACCGCCCTTTTTCAGGACGTCGTGAACCTTGTCGAAATAAGCGCTCCAATAGCTTTCGCCCACGGCTTCGAACATCTCGATCGACACCACGGCGTCATACTCGCCTTCGATGTCGCGATAATCCATGAGCTTGATTTCGACCTTGTCGCCAAGGCCCAGGCGCTGCATGCGCTCGACCGCGTAATCCATCTGCGCCTGGCTGATCGTCACGCCGGTCACCCGCGCCCCTATGGTTTCGGCAGCGTACTGCGCAAAACCGCCCCAGCCGCAGCCGATTTCGAGGACGTGCTGGCCGGGCTTGAGATCGACAAGCTTGGCCAGGCGCGCATATTTGGCGGTCTGCGCCGCCGTCAGATCGTCCTTGGATTTGCCGTCGAACAGGGCCGACGAGTAGGTCATGCTCCGGTCGAGCCACTTGTCGTAAAAGCCGTTGCCGAGGTCATAGTGGGCGAAGATGTTCCGCCGCGATCCCGACCTGGTGTTCTTGCGCAAGGCATGGACGACGCGGTTGATCGTTCGCGTCACAATATTGCCGGTGAACAGTTGGCCCAGCTT
>CAMLLA010000041.1 GCA_946480525.1 uncultured Asticcacaulis sp.
ACACGTGCTCGAAGTGCCGCTCGACCGGGTCCTCGACGCTCAATATCTTCTTTCCCGACCCCTTGAAGGCATTCAGCAGGGCATAAAGCGTGGTCGTCTTCCCCGATCCTGTCGGCCCGGTGACGAGAAACAGGCCGTACGGTGTCTTCACGGCGCGTTCGACCAGTGCCCGGACGCGTTCCGGCAGGTTCAGCGATGCAATGTCCTGGGGTGCTGACGCCCTGTCGAGCAATCTCAGTGTCGCGCTTTCGCCGAACACGGTGGGGGACGTCGCTACGCGGACATCGATCGCGCGGCCGGCGTTGATAAGCGAAGCCCGGCCGTCCTGGGGGAGCCTGCGCTCGCCGACATTGAGGCTGGACAGCACCTTGATGCGCGACACGCAGGGTTCGGAGAGGTCAGCGGGCACGGTCAGGTAGTCGACAAGCTTGCCGTCCACGCGCAACCGCACCCTCAGGTCGTTGCGGCGCGGCTCAAAATGGATGTCCGAAGCCCCGCGATCCACGGCGGCGGCAAACGCCTGGGCCACCAGTTCAACCGCCTGGCCCTCCACACCGTGATCTTCGACGAAAGCGATGTCGCGTTCCACGCGTCGTTCGTCCAGGAAGGCGTCAGAGCGGATGTCGTCATCGTCGAAACTGTCGGCGGCATTGCGCCAGTCCGCGGGACGCGCGACGCAGAAGACGATGTTCCGGCCGCTGGCGAAGCTCAGACCGGCGTGCATCTCGGGATCGAGCGGATCGATGGCGGCGCAGACCAGGTCTTCGCCTTCCAGCGATAGCGGCACCGCCCGTACACGCCGCAGGAATTCGGCCCCAAGGCCCAGCGTCTCGGGATCGACGGCGGGCGGCTGGGTTTCAGGGTTCCAGATGGCAAGCCCTGTAACCGCGGCATAGGCAAGCGCCAGGTCGTCGTCGGACAACTGCCCCAGTTGATTGAGGACGCGCTCGATCGGCTGGCCGGTCCGGCCGGCAACGGCTTCGGCGCGGTTTATCGCTTCCCGACTTATCTTGCCGGTATTGAGCAGGTGATCGATGATCGCATCCCGGCCCGGGAGATCCGCTTCGAGGTTCATGCCCCTCCTCCCGCTGCCATTCCGGCAAGCACCACGAAACCGCATAAGGCAATTGCCGGTCCGAAAGGCAGCCTTGCCCCCCGCCCCTTGCGCGTGACAAGCAGGAAGGCCAGGGCCAGGATCGAGGCCGCCGCAACCGCCGCCGCCGTCCATTGCCCGAGGCCCAGGGCCAGGGCAGCGATCAGCTTTACATCGCCCAGCCCCAGCAGGGTTATCCCGCGGCCGCGTTCCAGCCACGCCTTTACCGCCAGCAGTACGGCGCCTGCCACCACGGCGGAAATGACACCTTCGATCAGGGTCCCGCCTAGCGTGGCCAACAGGCCGGAAAGTGCGGCGACAACCAGGTTTCCGGCGTCGGGCAGGCGTAGCGTGCGCATGTCGATCAACGCCTGGATCAGCAGGACGAGGCCAAGCGCGGCTAGTATGATATTGCCGGGATAGGGTGTGAACAGGACGGCGCACGCGGCAAGGCACGCGCCCATCCCTTCTCCGGCGAGGTGAAAGGCATGAATACCGTGTCCGCAGCGGCCGCAACGGCCACGCGCCGCGATATAGCCCGCAAAAGGCACGGTTTCCGCCCAGCTGAGCACCCTGGCACAACCGTCGCAGCGCGAACGCCCGGACCAGGGCGAAACCCCCGCCTCCATTCGCAAGGCTGCGGTGGCGCCGAACGATCCGACGATCGCGCCTGTAATCCCGGCGAATCCCGCCGCGGCTATGAGCGGCATCTCGATCACTATCGCACGCTCGCAACCAGATCCTGATCGACACCCTTTCCGCCCGGCTTGCCGTCCGCACCAAGAGAGGTGACGCTGGCGGCGCCATCGGTAGCCAGCGCATAGGCCAGCGGCCGCCCCCATGGGTCATTGAGCGCCTTGGCCGACTTCAGATAGGGGCCAAGCCAGCCCTCGGCGCCCGGATCGGCGATCAGGGCGTTCAACCCCTCGGCCTGTGTCGGGTAACGCCCGATATCATCCTTGAACAGATCCAGCGAGGTGGCTGTGGATTCCAGTTGCAGGTTGGCCGTCTTGACGCGCGCCCGCGCCAGCTGCCCCAGCAGCGACGGCGTCAGCACGGCCGCAATCAGTGAGATAATGACGATGACGACGAGCATTTCCGTCAGGGTATAGCCGGCATCGGCCTCTACGGTTTTTTGATCAGATCGGCGCATTCCGGCATCTCCCCCAAACTTGTACGATAAACAGACACTAGCGCAAACAGATGATCGGGATCACCCAAAAAACGTACCCGCCGCTCTTCGACGCGCCCGCCCGAGACCGCGCGGATGCGCCAGACCTGGCCGTCCCGCGAACCCGAACTGAAGAGTATGCCGGCCTTGGTCGGCCGGTCGCGGTCCGGGTCGACCTGCCCGAGACTGGAAAACAGGCTGGCGGTACAGTCGTCGCGTTTTCCTGACGCGATGCGCGCCATAAGATCCTGGCGGTCTCGCCGGATGGACTGCGCCAGACGTTTTTCACTGACCTCACCGGCCCTTTCCAGCGGCCATTTCGCATACTCTGCCTGCCCAGATAGACGGACCGCGAAGCGGTTGCGGCCGACGGTGATCTCCTTCTGCGCGCGGGCCTCGAACGGCTCGTCGCCCGTCGCGATATCGGCAGCGAACTGTATGACGGCGCTGTTGATGGCTTCCTCGCCCTGAAGCCGGTCTAGCCGCCCTGCTTCCGCCCGCTTGCGGCTGTCCGACAGGGTCAGGGCGCCTGCGCACAGGATCGACACCGCCGCGCAAAGCACAACGGCCGTCAACGTGGCGTAGCCCGCGTCCGGCCTAAGGGATCGTAACACCCGACCCCCTGCTCAGCCAGCTTCCCTCGCCGAGATTGTCCCTCAGGTCGGCGCCAAGGCTGCTCAGAAGGCTGTCATAGGCGGCAGTGTCGCGAAGGATCTTCACCTGAATGAGGACGACCAGCTCGGTGCGGTCACGGTTCATTTGCCGCCCCTTAAACAGGGCGCCGACGACCGGCACATCCTTGACGAAGGGCACGCCGCCGTCGCTGTCGCTGTTCGACGAATTGATCAGGCCGCCCAGGGCCACGACGGTCCCTTCCGGAACGACAAGCTGGCTTTCCATCAGGCGCTGCTTGATGGTCGGCGAATCGATGCCCGAGGTTTGCGTCCGCGCGACCGAGCTCACCTCCTGGGTCACCAGCAGGGACACGCGGTTGCCGCCGCTGATCCGTGGCGTTACCTCCAGCTTCACGCCGGTGTCGCGATAGTCGACCGTGTTTACCAGGGGGGCGTTGCCGGTCGAAGTGGACTGCGCCGTCTGGGTTACTATCGGCACCTGGTCACCCACCTGCAGGCGGGCTGTGGCATTTTCGATCGTAGTGATCTTCGGGGCCGAGACGATCCGGACGTTGGATTTCGCGCTCAGAGCACGCACGGCCGCGGTGATATCGGTGCCGACGTAATTGATCGTGAACCCCGGCGCCGCCGTCGGGAAGCCGGTCGAGGCCGAACTGTAGGAACTGGCCGTAAGGTCGCCGCCGTCGGCGATCTTTTTCCAGTCGACGCCGTAGTTGAAATCATTGGTCAGGGTGACTTCCAGGATCGACGCCTCGATAAAGACCTGCTGCGGTTCCCTGTCGAGCTGGTTGATGACGTCCATCAGCTTCACGCGCGTCGCCTCGGGCGCGTTGACGATGATAGTATTGGTGTCCTTGTCGGCTACGACGCGCACCGATGTGTCCTGGGACGACGGCGCGGCCATCGCCGGGCCGGTTTCGGCGGGCGCCGCGTTCGTGGCACTCCCTGCACCCGTTCCGGCGGGCGCGGCAAATGCCGCCGTGGGTTCGCCGGCATTGCCCATGACCATGTTCAATGTCCGCGCCAGCGATTCCGCCGATGCCCCGCGCGGCCGGTAGACCCAGACACGGACCGACGGATCGTTCGACGGAACATCGAGGCGCGACACCCAGCTAGATGCTTCGTCCAGTGCTTGGGAGGATTTCGAAAAGGCGAAGAGCCCGTTCAGGCGGGACATCGGCAGCACGGTCACGCTGGACGTACCCGACGCCTTCAGAACGCGCTCCAAATCCTGCGCCACGGCCGTGGCGCTGGCGTTCGTCAGCGGATAGAAGCGAATGCGTGCATTGCTCAGGCTGCTCTGGTCGAACAAAGCGATTGTGGAAACCGCATTTTCCAGTTCTTCGTTCCGGCCGCCCAGCATGATCAGGCCCAGCTTGTCGGATGCGAGAAGCACCAGCTTGGACCGCGTCACCGTTTCGAGAATCTTGGCAATCTCCTCGGCGGAGGCATAGTTGAGGGGCACGGCCCTGATCTGATAGCCGATGGTCGTCGCCGCGGACGCACCCGTCTGGATCTGGCCGCCGATCTGCGCTTTGTCACGCGGGCGCAGGACAAGCGTCTCGCCTTCCCTGAGCATCACCACATCGTAGTTGGCAAGGGCGGATTCCAGCGCCGCCAGCAGCTGGGCGCGCGTCAGGCGCTGATCGATGCGAAGGTTGATCTTGCCCGCGACGCCGTCCTCGACCCGATAGGAAAGGCCAAGCGTCGTTCCAAGTATCTCCTCGGCGACCTGCGGGATGTCCGCATTGCGGAATACGAAGGTATAGGTCTGGGCGGACGCCGACTGCGCCGCGGCCGGCAATGCGGACGGTAGGGTTGCAGCAAGAAAAATAGCCGCCAGCAGCGCGGCAGGGGATTTGTGCATGGTCACGAACTCATTGCGCCGTGGGTTTTGGATCGGCCGCCGGCGCCGGGTCACTCAGTGACACGGTGCGTGTACCGACCGGCGTTTCAAATACAGCGCCATTGCCGCCGACATCGACCAGCCTGACGTCGCCGCTGGTATCGCCCGCGGTTATCCAGGTCGCAGGCGCCCCGTCGATGGATACGAGCGCCGCCTTGCGCCGCAGGGACACCGAGACGCCAAACAACTGAAACATCTTTTCCTTGTAAGCCGCGGCGCCTGAGGTCATGACGAAGATCGGAGTCTGGGCCATGCGCGCGGCGTCGATCTTGACGGCCCGGTCGGCTTCGATCGTCACGGCCTTGCCCAGCATAGGCTCGACGGCGTCCATGCGCTGGTTAATGCCCGCGGTCGGATCGACAAGCAGCATGAAGGCGGTCACCAGCGTCACCACGCCGGCCCCAGCCAGCAATGCGGTATGCACCTGTCTAGCTTGCGCGTTAGAAGCGGTCACCGGCAAAATAAGCGCCCCTCGACTTCGAGTTCAACGTCGCTGACCTTGTTGCGCAGCGCAACCGTATCGACAAACAGTCGCGGCCGGCTGCGGTTCAGCACGTCCAGCGCAGCGATGGCGCTTTCGTACGACCCCGAGCCCTTCAGGCTCAGGCGCCATGTCTGAAGGCCGCTCGCCGTCATATCGGAGTCCACCAGGTGAAAGGCGCCGATCTGCAGACCGGCATTGGCGAGCGCCAGACTGACGCGGGATTCAACGGCGTCGGGCGCTTCACCGGTGCATACGCTTCCGGCCGGGAAGACCTTCAGGTCGCCGGCGCCACCGGTCGTCTTGCGTATGCGCTCGGCCTTGGCTTCGAGCTCGGCCAGGCGTGCCTTTGCGTCCGGCGGGGTGGATATCACCCACAGCCCGAAAAGCGGCAGGACAAGGAGTGGCGGCACGGCGAACACCAGCCAGTGCGGGCGGGCGGGCGCCGCCGTCTTTCTTCCGTTCGGACGGTCGAGGATCATCGTCTTACCTCCCCGCTTTTGGCGGCCCACAACCAGACGCCGCGGCGCACCGGCTTGACCGATTTCTGCAGCTCCGCATCCATGCCGCGAACCGGTGGCGCGTCTCCGCGCGCCTCGACGGCCCAATACCCCTTGCGCCAGTAATAGGTCTCGATACGAGCGTCCGTGTTCATGGACATGCTGACACGGTTCAGGTCCTGGACGACCCGGTCGATCGTCTGGTCCTGGACATCCAGCGCCGCCAATGCGCGGGCATCGGCCTTGGCATTGGCCACACCCTGCGACTGGCGCGTAAGCCGCTGGACGCGCAGTTCTGCCTGGGCGAGCCGCTCTTCGAGCGCTGCCCGGCGCTGCAGGGCCAGCATGGTCAGCCCCACGAACGCAAGGATGACAACGGCCAGGCAGCCAACCTGCACGGCGCGTTCCTTGACCATGGCTTCACGTTTCGCGCGCGACGGCAGGTCGATGCGGAGACGGCGGCCCTGGACCTCGACGTCAAAGCCGTCACCGGTCGCGTCGCCCGCGCGCAGATAGACGGCAACGAACTCACCCGGTTCATTGAATGCCCAAGGTTTGAGCCGCCGGACCAGTATGGTGATATCCCCGCCGGAAACGGGGGATGTATGTTGTGCTTCCAGCCGTGCCGCCCGCACCTGATCCCATGGCCAGGCTGGCGGCGTGGTCACGACGCGTGTAAACGGCTTAAAGGTCGGCCGCTCGCTGATGACTGACGCATTCATGGTGTACTGTCGCGCCCCTCCCCTCGGCACGTCCGGGAAATCATGTCGAACTGACAATCCTCCGGCTGCTCCGTCTCAAGACGGACCAGACCTAGGGTTGTGCCTGATAGGTCCTGCAAGATCAAGGCCTCAAGACGCTGGTCCGGCGCTTCAATCACTTTCGGTGGCCAGGACGCCAAAATCTTTCCCTGGCTGACATAGACCAGTCGCTGGGACAGAGCGGTTAGACGAAACTGACAACGTCGCAAGCCGCAGTCATAGGCGATATCGCGCGCGCTTCCGGTCAGGTCGTCGGCGAAAAACGGCTGATGCGGCGTCAGGCCATCGCGAAGTAGCGCCAAAGTGTCCTCGGCCATCTTCGCTGTTTGCCGCGCCCTGAGGACCTGCTGATTGTGGCGCGTGACCAGGTTGGTCGCGACCAGGATGCCGGCCAGGGCCAGGCTGACGACCGTCAGCGCCACCACGGTTTCCACCAGGGTAAAGCCGTCATCGCGCCGCCCGGTCATGAGAGCTTCCCCCGGCCGCACCAGCGCGTCCCATCCAGCCGCCAGACCCTGCCCTTCTGACCGGCTTCCGCCCGCACGGCGCACATGCGCATGTTGTCCGTCTTTTGCTCGGTCACCGCCACGGCGTAGGTCATGCTCCCCGCCTTACCGGAATAGACGCCCGGCGTCCGCGGCGTGGTTTCCATGAGCATCTGTAGAAGCAGCCGTGCCTGCCGGTCGACCTGAGCCGCAGTGGCGGCCCGCCGGGAAATCTGAAGGCTGGTCAGGCAGATCGCCGCCATCAGGCTGACGATGACCACGGCGACGAGCGCATCGACCATGACGGTGCCCGCGTCTCCATCATGTGCGTGTTTGACAGAATTCCGCGTCATGCGGCGCGCCCAAGCCCTTCTACGCGAGCTTCCTATTCAAAATCATATCAGATGCTGTGGCCTGCCGCAATCGGACGGTGTATGTCTCAAAAGGGAGCGAAGGCACAAGGTAGCATGGCGGGGACGACATCATATCTGACGCGTCATAGTAAGGCCCTGGCAGTTGTCGGGTCCCTTGCGCTGCATGTCGCTGTGGTTGTCATGCTGATCGTGCCATCGTCCGGCGCGCTGACAGAGCTCGACACCCACATGGCGGGTGACGAGAACGTCGAAGGTATGGACGTGTCGCTGTTCGACACGGCGACCGAAGCCGCGACGCCTGTCGACATGGCTGGGCAGTTCGCGCCGATGCTCGATACCACACCCGACGACGGCTGGACGCCGTCAGACACGCCGGAACCCTCGACGCAATCGCTGGCGGACCTTTTCAGTGAAGCCAGCGCGGCGCAACAGCCACAGGCGCAGACGGTCAGCCCCAGCAGCACCGAAGCGCTGGCCAGCGTCGACGGCCGCAAGAGCAAGACGATGAACGACCTGTGGAAGGCGATCGAGCCGTGCTGGCGCCGCGTCGCCGACAAGAAGACGGTGAGCGTCACCTTGAGCGTCAGCTTTTCACCGCTGGGCAATTTATCGAAGGCGCCAGCGGTCGTACGTGACGCCAGTGTTAGCACAGGCGAACGCCGCCGAAGGTCGGAGGACCAAGCGATCAATGCTATCAAGCAATGCGGTCCCTATCTGATGTCCTTCGGACAAAGTGACGTACACATCGCTTTTCCTTCGGGTAGGTAATCGAGCATTCTCATGAATGTTCATTTGGGTGTCTAATTCAAGAACTGGGAAACTGTGTTTGGCGTCTGTATCGCTTTGGCCATGATCCCTGCGTTGCAGACGCCAAACACAGTCGTCCACGCCTATTGTTGCGGGCTTTGCTATATTCACCGGAGAGGTAGAGGAAAGCGCTTAGTCTTCCAGGCGGGTCTGCGCGCTAGATTCCCGCGCGCCGCACTCGTCCCCGCCCCCTCGCCCGCAGGCTTTTTGCATCGAAAACGACGCGGAGAGCAATAACGACGCAGGCAAGCCGGCTAAGGCTTAGCCAACAAACAGCCGCGACGCAGAAAGACGCAATTTTGAGGTCAGTTTTCAGCACGTGGTGGTGCGCCGATCTGTTCAATTTCAAACTGCATTCCTTCCGAGAGGTGGGTAGGCCTCGGGAACCGTATTACCTTTTCGAAAATCCCGATAATCGCCGTTTAAGGGCCAAAAATACGAAATATTTCAATAGTTTATGGATTCAGCATAGGTAAGGGCCGTTTTATTACCCCGCCTTACCTTCACTAGCTGCGTTTCTTACCCTATTGAATTTATTGGGTAATTATTTTGAAAAGGTAATTATGAAACTGCCTTACCTGGTAAGACAAAGGTAAGACGGAATTTGCTGGAAGTTGTGTGTAATTTCAATGAGGTAAGACCGGTAAGGCGTTTCCCGCAAAGCCCCCGAGAAGATATAAGCATAGACGTTGCGTCGTATGTGTCCGCTGATGGCCGCCTTTCGCGGCAGGGGTTAGATCGAGTAGCGGTCTGGCCGTGGACGTGGAGGATATCCACGAGGATGGATTTGTTATTGATGCCCGCAGAAAACAGTGGGCTATGCGGGAAAACCCTAACATACCGAACACTGTTGTAATCATTAAGAATTTCTTTGAATTTCAACCTAATATCAACCTAATCTTATGAGGTAACATTTTTGAACGATGTCAAAATTAATTAACCGGTATTATCAAAGCCTTACCGTATAATCGGAAGTTATATTAGGTTGCATTATGGTCGGGCCCGAACATCATAAACTATTGATTTATATATAAAAATAAGCTGATGTCGAACCGACAAAGGTCATGTTAGGATTTCGCCGATTGCCATCCCGCAACACCGGTCATTACAGGCTCGCCCTGTTCAATTCTGCATGCGCACCATGTGCGAAATTTAGCCTAAAAACTGCGTCTTTCTGCGTCGGGTCCGATTGTCAGCTAAGCCTTTGCAGGCCTGCCTGCGTTGTTTCCGTACCTCGCGTCGTTTTCGATACAAAAAGCCTGCGGGCGAGGGGCGGGGACGAGCACGCGGCGCCGGGTCTGGCGCTCGCAGCCGTAGGCCCCCTGCCCTCTCGGGCTTCGGACATGACAGAGCAAGCACGGTAGTCGTGACACAAGCTGCGGTCCAAGCGGGGCGTTATCGGGCTGTGATGTCGATACCTACGACCTGGACACCTGGCATGACGGTAATGCCTTTGCCAAGGCCGTCAGGGCTGACAACGATGGGTGTTGTCATATCAACGAGCATCGGTGAAACACGGCCGGTGCCACCAAGCTGAAAACCTTCAGCAGACAGATACTTTCTGAGTCTCGGCAGACATCAGTGACCAATCTAAAGGTCACGAGATGTCTGCTTGCACTAATTTTGTCACTCGTACCTCCGTTAAAGATACTAGTTAGTGATTTAAGTTAAGTAAGTTAAGCTCGAAAGGGCGGCTGAAAATATATAAAAAAACAAACATATAACTAATTATGCGGTCACTGATACCCCGCTATTTTGTCATTGATACCCCGTAACTCCGGTCATTGATCCCCCGATGGTTTTGTCATCGTTACCCCGAAGGCTGTGGACGACCCGAACGCCTTTATCCACAGTCAATCGGGGTATTTTAGGAACCCGTCTCGTATCAAATGGTGGCCCTGACGGTCACTGATCCCCCGATGACCCGAAAACAGCCTTCTTTTTGGCTTTTTGAGCCATTACTGCCAGCGGATCATACCTTCAGTCACTGATCCCCCGACTCAGATGGGACGAATCGGTCACCGTTCCCCCGTTAGTCAAGTCACAGTTCCCCCGATGATTTGAAGCTAAACTGTCACTGATCCCCGACGCGAACAGGCTGTTAGTCGCAAACTGTTATGATCAAAGGCCGTCCAGTTTCGCTGCACGGGCATCTTCGGCTGTTTGGCGCGCCAGCCGGTTCAACTCCTCTCGCACAGCGATGCGAGTTTCCATGTCGCGCTTTATGAAATGCACTGCCGGAGAGCCGTCATTTACCTTTGTCAGAGTCATCTCATACTCAGGTAGGCCATTCCTTGCTACGATGCGCTTCAGCAGATACATAAACTGTTTAAGCGGACTTTCGGAGCCCGTTTTCTCATGCAGGATGGAGACGCGGCACGTCCAGCCGTTCTCCTGGTCCCCGGCGTGCTTGCGTGCGGCGCGATACAGCGCCCGCTCCATGCCTCCAGTGAGCAGAAAGTAATCCTGGTGCATCGTCAGCAGGGACCTGTCGGTGACAATGCCCTGATAGACCCAGTCTGAAAGAGTTATTGAGATTCCGCGTGGGGCTTCTGTTTCAGGATCGACCTCTAGTTGGAAAGCGTCGATCCAGCCAAATTGCGCTTTGTCCTTCCTCTTCGGCGCCCGGATCGAGGTCTGGATTGTTGTAGATTCCAATCGCTGGAGTGCGGCGTGAAGCTCCTGATAGGACTTTCCGCCGGTATCTCGTTTAATGGCTCGAAGCAGATCATACGATGTTGTGCGCAGCGTGCGCGGTAGGTCGTTGATCCCTTGCTCTTTCATGCGGTTGAGTTGGGAGGCAGCCCAGATCATGACATCTGCATCCCAAATCGTCGCAATGCCAAACTCTGCATTGCCAGAGACCTTGACCCATGTGTCCCCATCCGGGCTGGTATATTCGATAGGCTTCAGCCGCTTGCGCTTGGCGAGCGAAAAGAATGGACGTTCCATTATTTCTCGCTGGTCTTTCAGCGATAGGTCGCTGATCAGCGGAATAAACAGATCAAACTGGTTCTCGGAAATCCTTCGTGACATCCGTTAGCGCTTTCCGGGGCGCAACGGTGTTTCACCACGCGCAATTGCGGCTTCGAGTGCCATGACAGCCTGTTCAAAAACCTCGCCCAACACAAGCCCCTGAGCGTCTGCGAGTGCATAGAAACTGCGCAAAGCATCATCGGTGACCTTTAGGTTTAGTTGTCGATTGCGGCCGGTGCGATATCTGCGCTGCAGCAGGGGTTCCTGTGCAGCTTGGACTGGCGCGGGCGCCGCTTCAGGCTCCCGGCTGCTGAAGCCCCTGGCCTCGGCCACCTTACGAATAGTAGCCTTGTCTGGCTGGGATTGAGACGCCTTCGGTTTGGGAGTAAAGGCGGACAAGTCAAGATCGTTATCGTCGTCAAAGATCGAAGCGCGAGAATTGTTGACCTCGGTCATTTACGCCACCTTCGTTGTTGAGGACGAGGTGGTTGCCCCCTGCCCTGCTTTCAGCAATTCCACGACCTCGGTCGTAAAGTCGCGTGCGTTCAGTATCGCTTTGTCGATGTTGCTGACCTGCTTCGGATCCAGCGTTTCTAACGTACCGCCGAAGCTGAACATAGCCTTGAAAGCTTCTCGTTCATGCATCTGCGTATTGAACAAATTTACTCCATGCTCCCGCAGCTGCTCATGAATGCTGGAAAGGGTTCGTGGCTTAATGATGGGATTTGTCCGAGTCAGAAGCACCGCGTGGGGGATCGGTCGGCGGGACTGGCGCTCGGTGTTCTTGATGAGCGATAGGGCTTTTGCAGCCTGCTTGGCGTCGAGCTGCGACCCTTGGGTGGGAACAACCACCAAATCAGACGCACCAATCGCATAAGCGACGGTCAGTGAAGCGGTTCCTTCACAGTCGACTACCACAAAGGGCGCCTCAGATGACGCCTGTTCGATCCTGTCCAGAATGTTCTCTTGGTTCACTTCCGACATGATCGTGATATTCGCTGGGCAGCCAGCTAACCCAGCCCATGAAGCTATCGGCCTGTTTGGGTCAGCGTCAATGACAATGACCTTAACCTTGCGGGCCAATTGCGTGGACAACAGCGTAGCAGCGGTAGTTTTGCCTACACCACCCTTGGGGGAAATGAAGGAAATGACGGGCATGAGGCCTCCAAAAGCTGTTAAAAATGGCCTTCCCGATTTGCGCAGGTGGCTAGCCGATAGCTACCAACTAGCCTAAGGATAGCTAACGAACGGTTAACCGATTTTCTAAAGCTATCTTATAGCCCGTCGAAAGCAAGCAGATAGCTTTCCGATATCTAGTTGGTAGCTAGGGTGCCGGTGCGGGTTATACGGGAACAAGGCTATCGAGCGGTAAGTTAGGTGAAGTCAGTAATTTTATTTATCAAAACACTGATTCCACAAGAGAATGTCTGTGACTTGGTAATCCAGTATCAGCGACTAAATCATGTCTACGAAGGCTGTCGGCAAGCATGGGCGGGGGAGGGCACCTTCTTAGTGCCTTTCTAGCTAGGATTTCCCACTCAATTCTAACATCATATTGAACACTAACATCATCAATGTTAGTGTTCAATTTTGAAGTTATCGTTGGAGACGTGCATGAATGGGGCGGAGCTGAAGGAAGGGGTCGAGGCATACATTTCGAAAACCCTTCATACCGATATACGACTGGAGCCCTTGTCGGATACCGGCAGCCTGCCGGCCTACCTCACCCACAGCTATGATCTCTATAGGGCGAAGCTGAACAACCGCGCGCTCATCTTCATGATCAAGACGGCAGAGGGTGGCACGCCGGCGGAATGGGCAAAACACCTGTCATCTGTCAGTGCCAAGACACACGACCCAACCGTCTTTGTCGCGGAAGCGATCTCACCACACAACCGGTCACGATTGATCAATCGGGCCGTTCCCTTTGTCATACCAGGAAACCAACTTTACCTTCCCGATTTCGCCCTCGATTTAAGAGAATACTATCTTGGTGCCCGGTCCAAATCAAAGGAGGCTTTGGCGCCCGTTGCTCAGGCCGTCCTGTTCTATCATCTCCTTGGCTTTGCCACCAAGGACGAGACGGCCACGCAAATGGCCGAGCGGCTGGGATACACCGCGATGTCTATTGGTCGGGCCTTCGACGAACTTGCAGCGGCCAATCTCGCCACGGCGCGAAAATCCGGGCGGGAACGTCATCTCCGCTATGAGATGGACAAGCAGGCGATTTTTGACGCGGCCAAATCCCTGCTCCGAACGCCCGTTCGTTCAAAACGCTATGTTGGTCGAGACCTTGACGGCCTGAATCTCAAACTGGCGGGTGAGGCAGGCCTCTCTCGCTTGAGCAGTCTCGGTTATTCCGATTTCCCGATCTACGCGACCACGGCAGCAAGGTGGAAAGACATTCAAGGCCGCTACGATATACCGGAAGTCGGCGAAGACGAGGCTATGAATGAGCTGGAAATATGGTCGTACGATCCGGCGGTGCTGTCGAAATCCTGGACCGTGGATCCACTTTCCCTCTATGCTCAGTTTTGGAATCATCCAGATGAGCGTGTCGCAATGGCCGCCGAGGATATCCTGGGAACTGTCAATTGGTAGTCGGTTTAGATAAATTTCGCAGCTTCTTCGCCGGCGAAGAAGACCATTATGCGATTATCGGCGGCAGCGCCTGCGACATCATCTTCGACGCGGCTGGCCTGGACTTTAGGGCGACGAAAGACATCGACATGGTCATCTGTGTCGAGGTCATGGCGCCTGAATTCGCCGGCAAGTTTGTCGCTTTCCTGCAGGCAGGTGGCTACGAGGTCTACCAGCGTTCCGATGGCAAGCGGCAATTCCATCGTTTCCAAAAGCCGAAAGACGCCGCCTTCCCATTCATGATCGAGCTGTTCTCGCGCACGCCGGAAGGATTTGATCTCCCAAACGATGCGGTCCTGGCGCCAGTACCCGTCGAGGACGATGCCCTAAGCCTGTCGGCCATTCTGCTTGACGGCGATTATTATGAAGCCCTTCAGGCCAACAGGCGAGTAGAAGACGGCGTATCCATTTTGGACGAGCGCCTCCTTATTCCATTCAAGGCCAGGGCATTCCTCGATTTATCCGAACGCAAGGCGGCAGGCGATCGGGTCGACCAGAAAACGATCGACAAGCATATGCGCGATGTCTTCCGCCTGATCCAACTCATCCCGCCTGACGAACGCGTTGGGCTCCCTTCCGCCATTCAAGGAGACATGGCCAGATTTGTCGGAGCTGTTGCTGACGCCAGTGCGTTTGATCCGAAGAGCGTGAAGCTACCTTTCACCCTGACTGATGGGCTAGATCTAATTCGCCGCATCTATTCCATTTGAATGCGCTATTTCAGAAGATTGACCGCTTTCACCGTTCGGTGACCGTTGAGAAGCTGATAAGATATCCAAGGGATAGAGTTTAAAGCTACACCGTCGCGTAAGCAAGGAAGATGGAAGCGCATTCTTCATAGCGCCGATCGTCCGCCCGGGAAATGGCGATAAAGCGTTGATGAGGCGACGCCCATCTTTTCAGCGACTTGGTCCATCGTGATTTCAGGGTCTGTCATCATAGCCTTTGCGGCCTTGATGTCCTGGGCGGTTAGGGCAGGGGGGCGGCCACCGCGCCGGCCACGGGCACGCGCGGCCGCCAAGCCAGCGGATGTACGCTCGCGGATCAGTGCACGCTCGAACTCGGCCAAAGCGCCGAAAATCTGGAACACTAACCTCCCTCCGGATGTGGTGGTGTCTATGGCCTCGGTCAGCGATCGGAATTTGACGCCGCGGTCATCTAGGCCTTCGACCGTCTCGATGAGCTGTTTCAGGGAGCGGGCCAGTCGATCCAGCCGCCAGACTATGAGCGTATCACCCGAGCGGGCTATATCGAGCGCGCGCGCCAGCTCGGGCCGGTCACGCTGCGCACCGGACGCCTGTTCAACAAAAACCCGCTCGCAGCCGGCTGCCTGCAGAGCGTCGATCTGCAGGGCGGGATTTTGGTCAAGGGTCGAGACGCGGGCGTAACCGATCAGCATGCCGGGTCTCCGAGGTCGGCATAGCCGCGCTTGATTTTCTGATTGTGCAGATGATCCATGAAGGCGAGGGCAGGGGAGGGGGCGTCAAACCACACCTCGCGCTTTTGGCCTTCCGACCCCAGCGCCGGACCACGGCCCACTGCCCGAACAGGGTAGGCTCCAGAGACAATTCATAGAAGCGGTCCATGTTCCGGTTAACGTCGACACGGCGCAGAATGCGAGGCAGCATTCCCATTAAACCGATTTCTCCCAAAACTCATGAGTAGGGTGGGGGTATTCGGAGTAGGTTTCAAGACATAGTTTTAGGAAATTATGACACCATTAAAAATGGATGAAGGGTAGGCATTGCAGAAGCCTCCGAAAAACGACCGTTTTTAATAGGCCGCATAGCAGCCTTTGGCCCTTAGCCGACTTTGGGGCCACTTACCGACCTAGCAAAAGCGGAAGTGAATTCGGCTGAAATTACTCCGACGCAATTTTTGCCGGCCGCGGGCGGGTCTCTGTGCCGTAGATTTTGGTCAAAGGGCGCTACTCGACCACACTCGACCCAGGTCAGAAAACGGACGTCAAACATTTCGACCGACGATTCTCGGCCGCCATCTAAGTGCGCTTTTGACAACAGAAAGCACCTTACCCTACGACCGGACGCTTTTGTCTAAAGTCCACCGAAATTCGCGTCCATTCAGATTGCCACGGTTGCGGCATCGCGTTAGCGTGTTAACCATAGATTATTTCGAGCGTTACGATTTCAGGCCCGTTTCAAATTAAGGGATTGCCTATGACCACCTACACCGGGACGGCGGATGCGGACTACTTCTTCGGGACGAACGAGGCGGACAATGCGTCCGGCCTGGGCGGGGATGATCTTCTGAGGGGGGGATCGGTGATGATACACTCAATGGCGGTGACGGTAATGACACTTTG
>CAMLLA010000042.1 GCA_946480525.1 uncultured Asticcacaulis sp.
TCTTCATTGAGGCCGTAGAAGTCGGCCATGATCTGTGGCGTGACATTGAGGAAACCGGCGCGGTAATCGACCGACGCACCGATACCGGCGCTATAGGAATAGCCGTTCCACTCCGCTTCAGAGACGTGGGTCACCTGGTTGGTCAACAACTCGCGGGTCGATTCGAACTGAGCGAAACCGGCACCGACATGCGCCCAGCCCTTGAAGCCGCCGCTGCGCATGCGCCAGTAGCCGCCAAGAGTCAGGTCCGAAGCGATCAGGTCTTCATTTCCGATAGCGAAATTATCGATCGGGGTCGTCGAGGTATAGGCCAGGTAGACACCGACCATCGCCTTGTCACCCATTGCGGTTTCACGTCCGCCGGCAAAGCTGAAGCCGGTCGCTTCGAAACCTGCGGTATCGCCACGCTCACGCTCGTTGCGGAAGCCATATTCCTGCAGCCAGTACTGACCTCCGTCATTGTTCGGGATGACGGTCAGGCTGCCGAGGCCCTGGTTCAGCGATTCGTGACCCTGGGCCAGGCTGATCGCGGTTTCGCCCGAGTAATCCGGCAGATACTGGTTATAGATTG
Source organism: uncultured Asticcacaulis sp. (assembly GCA_946480525.1). The sequence goes on from CAMLLA010000042.1 coordinate 572, forward strand.
GATCGAAGGCGTCCTTAGTCAGGGTCGACATGACGGCGGCTGTCGCGGCGGCGTCCAGCTTGACGGCATTCATGACGGGCAGGAAGGCGGCGTATTCGTTGTCGGTGAATCCCCCCTCGGCCTGGGTCTTGAGACGGAAATTGGCCGACAGTGTCGTCTTCGCGGCGTCCGTCGCCAGGTCGGCGTGGTAGACGTAAGGCGTCCGGCCGTCCAGGTTGGTGGACATATTGCCCAGATTGATGCTCGACGCCGTCAGAACCGTAAAGGATTGCGGCGCGAGCAGTACGTTGTTCAACGCGATGTTAAGCGTGGCCCCGTTGTCGAACGTGGCCGTGCCGGAGGCGACGAATACCGGCGTGGTCGGCGCTGCGGTATCCAGGGTGACCCCGAGCGTTGCCTTGTCACCAACGTGCAGGGTCGTCAGGTTAAGCCGGGTGCCGGAGGAAAGTGCGGCGAAAGAGGTGCCACCGATGTCCAGGGCAACCGTGCCCGTGCCGGTCATCCGGCCAATATAGCCGGAGGCGCCGGTCAGGGTGTAGCTGTTGACGCCAGCACCGAAATCGATATTGCCGGAGATGCTGCCGCCGTTATGGGAAATGACATCGTTGCCGGAACCGAGCAGGATGTCGCCAAGGATGAAGGGAGCCGCAACCGCTTTGTCGGCATCGGAGTCGGTCGGCGCGGTGTCCGTCTGAGTCAGCGTCAGGCCGACCGAATTGGTCCGGGTATCGATGGCGATCGGGCGGCTGGCAAGCGTATCGGCGACGCCGTCATTATTGTCATCGGACGCTGTGATGGACGCGCTGAGCACGTTCTTGTTGTTGAGAGTCGTCAGGGTATTCGACTGATCGCGGATCGTGACGGCGCCGGCCGACGAGCCTGTTGCCGTGGAAAGCACCGAAGAACCAGCCGCTATATCGATGATGGGCAGGTTGGCGCCAGCCGCGATATCGATGGCCCGCGCCACGGTCCCCGCACCAACTGTGCTATAGGTCGTAGTGCCGCCTGTTGTCGTCGAAGTTGTAACCGTCGCGATGGTGGCGCGGACAACCCCCTTATTGATGTCGAGACGCGGCGTGCTCAGTCCGGAACCGACAAGGAGACCTGTGGCATTGCCACCAGCCGCGCTTGCCGAGACGACGCCGCTGGTGTTGTAAACACCGATACCGTTGGCAATCGTGACGGGCTGCCCCAATCCGCCAAGCTGAACCCCTGTGCCATTCACGCCCGGATAAATGCCGCTGCCGGTGATCGTACCACGAATCAGCAGGCCATAATTGATCGTTGGTGGTGATACGGCTGTAGACGCGTATGTAACGCCGCTCAAAGTCGTCGCCGCGGTTGACGAACCGATGCGCAGGGCAGGGGCGCTGCCGTAGCTCAGAATTGACGCAGTGCCCTGATCGCTATCGGTCTGTCCGTCGCCATCCTCGTCAGGATTGCTATCGATGGCGGCGTCGGTATTGGTATCGACATTGTTCGCCTGGGCCGCGCCGATCAACACCCCTTTGGTGTAGTTACCGGAAAGACTGACAACAGGACCGCTTTGATAGAGGTCTTCCGGCGTGTTCAGCACATTTTTGAGTTGGTCAGCCGTCAGGCTCGAAGGCGTTGTCGTGGCGTAGCCGGACGCCGAATATGCGCCGTCAATAATGACCGAACCACCAAAGTCGCCATTGAGCACGGCAACGGAGCTGTCCTTACCGTGCACGCCGGCCGTGCCGCTCAGGATGACGTTACCCGTGGCGCCGTTTTCCAGCGCGATCGCCTTGTTGTTATCACCTTCCATGGTGATGGTGCCGTCGGTCTTGAACGCGCCGTCGATCTTGTTTTCAAAGCGAACCGCATAGGAATTGTTGCCTTCGACCTTGATTGTGCTTGCCGCCGTAATGGTGACATTGCCGACAAAAGGCGTAGCGCCCGTCGAGCGAATCCCGTGACGGCCCGACCCTTGCGCGAACGGCCCGTCCAGCACACCGTCGCCTGTATTCTTGGTGTCGGTGGCGGTGTAGTCGTCGGTTACCGTAATGGCGCCGCCGATCGTCAGGCCGGACGTTCGCCCGCCATCAATGAGAATCGCTGTCGAATTGTCTGCCGACTTCGCCATATCGATGGCGCCGGTCAGGCTGACGGTATTGTTGGAGTTCACGGTGATGGCCGTTCCGGACGTCAGCGTGATCTTTCCGTTGGTATCAACCGTCAGGTCGCCGGTCGTCGTCGTATTGACGGGCGCGGTCGTGGCGGTCGAGATCGTGGTCGCGGCCAAGGCCTGCCCGGCAACAAAGCCCGAGAAAACAAGGCTCAGGGCTGTGGCGGACAGAAGTTGGTGTTTGCGCATGGTTTCAAGCTTCCTGAGGGGCTTACTACGATTTTATCGGCAGCGACGGCGGTCGCCGCGTTTATGCTTAAGGGTACTGCGCAGTCTTTTGCGGCGCTGCGGGCCGATTGTCGATAGATAGTGCGGTCTTCCTTAGCCTTATTTTTGCCAACGGAAAAGACCGTGCGCACCAGCGACCATTTCAACATGGTGCGGCTCACGGTTACCCCGCCCCGGAAGACGGTCAAATTTGAAAAGAAAGAGGGCGTAATTATGTCCGTCGGCTGTCGGCAGTCGCACGCACGAACATTTCGTCCCAAAGGGACGAGACTGTTTTTTCAATGGAAGGAAAGGAGAGGGAAATGCGGAGCCACCCGATTGCTTTTCAGCAGGGGTGGCGCGAGTGACGGGGCTCGAACCCGCGACCTTCGGCGTGACAGGCCGACACTCTAACCAACTGAGCTACACCCGCATTCCCTTGTCCCGATTGCGAAAGCGTGTCCGCCGTCGAGAGGTCGGCTTAGTATGCGGGGGCGGCGCGGCTGTCAAGCGCGATATCGCCAAACCTGTGAGTAATTTCCGGTTTTATGTTTTTATTGCGACTGATTTTCATGTGCGCAGCCTGGCCTGCGTGTTTTCGCCGCAATGCCCGCGAAAAACGTCGATAGCGGCGGAAAACTTCAAAATTTCATATCGCAAAGGTTTGAAGCGGAGAACCAACTGGTCTAATAGCAGGTCGATTGAGTCCGCGGCCACGGTTAATGTCCGCGTGTTCGCGCAATCGCGCGGTCATTGTTGAGGTGTCGAATGGATGCTGAGTTTACGAAATTCCTGCTGAATTATCTGCCGGTCATCATATTCTTCGGCATCGCCACCGCCCTGGGGCTCGGCTTTATCATTGCGGCGCTGGTTCTGGCGCCCAAGGCGCCGGATACCGAAAAGCTGTCGGCTTATGAATGCGGCTTCAATGCCTTCGACAGCGCCCGTCAGAAATTCGACGTCCGCTTCTATCTGGTGTCGATTCTGTTCATCGTCTTCGACATCGAAGCAGCCTTCCTGTTTCCGTGGGCGGTGACCCTGTTCGACATGGACATGTCGTCTATGCAATACGCCTTCTGGACGATGATCGTCTTCCTCGTCGAATTGGCGCTTGGTTATGTATATGTGTGGAAAAAGGGAGCCCTGGAATGGGAGTGATTGTACCAGCAGGGCAGGCCGGCCGCTCGACGGTCGAAGGCTATAATCCCGACGTCCACGACAAGTTCTTCGAGCAGGTTTCGGCCGAATTGAACGAAAAAGGCTTCCTGGTCGCTTCGGCCGACGACGTCATCACCTGGGCCCGTACGGGTTCGCTGATGTGGATGACCTTTGGCCTGGCGTGCTGCGCCGTGGAAATGATGCAGGCTTCGATGCCGCGCTACGATATGGAACGCTTCGGCATGGCGCCGCGCGCCAGCCCGCGCCAGTCGGACCTGATGATCGTCGCCGGCACCCTGACCAACAAGATGGCGCCGGCGCTGCGCAAGGTCTACGACCAGATGCCCGACCCGCGCTACGTCCTGTCGATGGGCAGCTGTGCGAACGGCGGCGGCTATTATCACTATAGCTATAGTGTCGTGCGCGGCTGCGACCGCGTCGTGCCGGTCGACGTCTACGTGCCGGGCTGCCCGCCATCGGCCGAGGCCCTGCTGTACGGCCTGCTGCAACTCCAGAAAAAGATCCGCCGCACCGGCGGTATCCGTCGCTAAGGGGAGCAGCTTATGTCCATTGAAAAGTTGCAGGCTCTGGCGGAACGCGCGCAGACCGAGTTCAAGGAAGCGATTCTCGAGACGCGGCTCCAGTACGGTGAGCTGACGCTTACGGTAGAGCGCGAGCGTATTATCGATATCCTGTCGAAACTGAAGCGCGAGCCTTACCGCTTTCATCAGTTGATCGACCTGACCGGCGTCGACTATCCGAAGCGCGAGCGCCGTTTCGACGTCGTCTATCACCTGCTGTCGATGACGCAGAACATCCGCATCCGCATCAAGGTCACGACCGACGAGGTCGTTCCGGTGCCGTCGGTGCGCGAAGTCTATCCGAACGCCGACTGGTACGAGCGCGAAGCCTTCGACATGTACGGCATGATGTTCTCGAACCATCCGGACCTGCGCCGCATCCTGACCGATTACGGCTTCCAGGGACATCCGTTGCGCAAGGACTTCCCGATGACCGGGTACGTAGAGGTGCGCTACGACGAAGAGCAGAAGCGGGTGGTCTATGAGCCCGTCAAGCTGGTTCAGGAATATCGCAAGTTTGACTTCCTGTCGCCGTGGGAGGGTGCCGAATATATCCTGCCAGGCGACGAGAAGGCCAAGACTGTTTAAGGCGCGATTTGCTGTAGTGATAACAAGAGTTTGATGGGTAAAGGTTTTGTCCATGGCGGATGATCTGACAACGCAAGTGCAGCCGAAGGGCGAGGACGATCGCAAGTTCACGATCAACTTCGGCCCCCAGCACCCGGCTGCCCACGGCGTTCTGCGTCTCGTGCTCGATCTCGACGGTGAAATCGTCGAGCGCGTCGATCCGCATATCGGCCTGCTGCATCGCGGCACCGAAAAGCTGATGGAAAGCCGCACCTATCTGCAGAACATCCCCTATTTCGACCGCCTTGACTATGTGGCGCCGATGAACCAGGAGCACGCCTTCTGTCTGGCGATCGAAAAGCTGCTGGGTGTCGAGGTTCCCAAACGCGCTTCGTATATCCGAGTCCTGTATTCGGAAATCGGCCGCATCCTGAACCACCTGCTCAATGTCACCACCCAGGCCATGGACGTCGGCGCGCTGACGCCACCGCTCTGGGGCTTCGAAGAGCGCGAAAAGCTGATGGTGTTTTATGAGCGTGCGTCGGGATCGCGCCTGCACGCCAACTACTTCCGTCCGGGCGGTGTCCACCAGGATCTGACACCGGAACTGATCAACGACATCGAAGCCTGGTGCCGCTATTTCCCGACGGCGCTGAAGGATATCGAATCACTGGTCACCGAAAACCGCATCTTCAAGCAGCGCAACGTCGATATCGGCGTCGTGTCGAAGGAGGAAGCCTTTGACTGGGGCTTCACCGGCGTCATGTTGCGCGGGTCCGATATTCCCTGGGATCTGCGTCGTTCGCAGCCCTATGAATGCTACGACGAATTCGACTTCGATATCGTCGTCGGCAAGAACGGCGACTGCTGGGACCGTTATCTGTGCCGCGTCGAAGAGATGAAGCAGTCTGTCCGCATCATGGAACAGTGCATTGAAAAGCTGAAGGTAACATCGGGCCCGGTCCTGTCGACCGACCATAAGGTGACGCCGCCGCGCCGCGCGGACATGAAGAACTCGATGGAAGCCCTGATCCATCACTTCAAGCTCTATACCGAAGGCTTCAAGACGCCGGAAGGCGAGGTCTATGCCTGCGTCGAGGCGCCCAAGGGTGAGTTCGGCGTCTATCTGGTCTCGGACGGCACCAACAAGCCTTACCGTTGCAAGATCCGCGCGCCGGGTTTTGCGCACCTGCAGGCCATGGACTGGATGAACCGCGGCCACCTGCTGGCGGACGTCTCGGCCATTCTTGGCTCGCTCGACATCGTGTTCGGGGAGGTCGACCGATGACTGAAGGAATGATGGCACTGGTCATGGCCGCCGTCGTGTTCGGCGTTCTCGGCCTGACGATATATCTATCGCGCCCGAACTGGCCGTACCATGCCGGCGGTGCAGCGGGCTATATCCGCGACTTGATCACCTACACCTTCTTGCCGGCCCTGCCGGCCTTCGTCGCCGTCTTCGGCTTTCGCGTTTACACGCTGATAACGCCGAGCCTGACTATCGATCAAAACGTCAATTACGTCCTTATTGCTGTGGCGCTTCTGGGCCTGGTTGTCATGCGCCGTATGCCTTTCGTGACGGCGGCGCAAGCCCGCGTTCGTGCCGCCCGCTCGGCGCGTTATCAGGCCATGGGGTCGTGATGACTGGTGGATCGATTGTTTTTTCCCTGTTTTTTCGCGGCGGGCGGTGTAAAGCCCCTGTCGCTGACATGTGTATTGTGAGAGGCGCCTGATGGGTGTTCGTCGTCTAGCCAAGGAACAGCCGGCCAGTTTCGCCTTTTCGGCCGAGACGCTGGAAAAGGCGAAGTGGTGGATCAATAAGTATCCGGACTCGCGCCGTCAAAGCGCGGTGATCCCGATCCTGTGGCTGGTCCAGAAGCAGGAAGGCTGGGTTTCGGAGCCAGCCATCACGGCGATCGCCAAGCTGCTTAACATGGCGCAGATCCGCGTCTTCGAAGTGGCGACCTTTTACACCATGTTCATGCTCGAGCCGGTCGGCTCGGCGGCCCTGATCCAGGTGTGCGGCACGACGCCGTGCATGCTGCGTGGCTCGGACGCGCTCATAAAGGTCTGCAAGGACAAGATCGGTGCAAAAGACAAGCTTTCGGCCGACGGCAAGTTCACCTGGCAGGAAGTCGAATGCCTGGGCGCGTGCTGCAATGCGCCGATGGCCCAGATCAACGACTACTACTACGAAGACCTGACGCCGGAAAACCTGGCCCAGATCATCGACGATTTCGCGGCGGGTAAGTCGCCTAAGCCAGGCCCGTACAATGGCCGCCACACGTCGGAGCCGCTGGGCGGCGCAACGACGCTCAACACCGCCAGCCTCTACGACGGCTCGGCGGCGAAACCGGTAAAGATTCCCAACGCACCCACGGCGGAGGCGCAAGCCTGATGGTCGGTATTCTCGAAGACAAGGACCGCATCTTCACCAACCTCTACGGCTTCCATGACTGGGGCCTGGAGGGTGCGAAGCAGCGCGGCGCGTGGAACTCGACCAAGGACATCCTGTCCTGCGGCCGCGAGTGGATCATCACCAACGTCAAGAATTCCGGCCTGCGCGGCCGGGGCGGCGCTGGCTTTTCGACCGGCATGAAGTGGAGCTTCATGCCCAAGGAGGTCAAGGACCGCCCGCATTACCTGGTCGTCAATGCCGACGAATCGGAACCCGGTACGTGCAAAGACCGGGAAATCATGCGCCACGATCCGCACCTTTTGATCGAAGGGTGTCTGATCGCCTCGTTCTCGATGCAGGCGCACGCCTGCTACATCTATCTGCGCGGCGAGTACGTCCTTGAGCGCGAGCGCATGGAAGCCGCCGTCAAGCAGGCCTATGAAGCGAAGCTGATCGGCAAGAACAACATCCATGGCTGGGACTTCGACGTCTACATCCACCATGGCGCGGGTGCCTATATCTGCGGCGAAGAAACGGCCCTGCTGGAATCGCTGGAAGGCAAGAAGGGCCAGCCGCGCCTGAAGCCGCCATTTCCGGCCGGTTCGGGGCTCTATGGCTGCCCGACGACCGTCAACAACGTCGAATCGATCGCCGTCGTCGGCACGATCCTGCGTCGTGGCGCCGCGTGGTTTGCCGGTTTCGGCGCGCCGAACAATGCCGGCACCAAGCTGTTCTGTATCTCTGGCCACGTCGAGCGTCCGTGTAACGTCGAAGAAGCCATGTCGATTCCGTTCCGCCAGCTGATCGAGGATCACTGCGGCGGCATCCGCGGCGGCTGGGGCAATCTGAAGGCCGTCATTCCTGGTGGTTCATCGGTTCCGATGATCCCGGCCGAACAGTGTGAAAACCTGCCGATGGATTTTGACAGCTTGCGCAATCTGCGTTCGGGCCTGGGTACGGCGGCGGTTATCGTCATGGACAAGTCGACCGACCTGATCCGCGCCATTGCCCGCCTGAGCTACTTCTACAAGCACGAAAGCTGCGGCCAGTGCACGCCGTGCCGTGAAGGCACTGGCTGGATGTGGCGCGTCATGGAGCGCATGGTCAAGGGCGATGCCGATCCGTCGGAAATCGATACCCTGCTTGAGGTTACGACCCAGGTTGAAGGCCACACCATCTGCGCGCTGGGCGACGCGGCGGCCTGGCCGATCCAGGGACTGATCCGTCATTTCCGTCCGGAAATCGAGGCGCGGATCGCACAATATCGTAACACCAAGGGCAATTACGCCGGCCATTCGGTCGCGGCGGAATAGGGGTAGGGCGATGCGCGGCAAGGTTCTTTCCTTCAATGGCTCTACGGGTCTGATCAGCGGTGACGACGGTCAGCGCTACACGTTCGGCGCATCGGACCTTGGCGGCGACACTACCTTTGTGCCGAAAGGCGCGACCGTGGATTTCGAGGGAAGCGACGGTGTCGCAACCAGCGTCTACGTCATCGCCACGACGCTTGGGGAAAAGAACAAATGGGTCGCCGCCATCATCTGCTTCTTCTTCGGCTGGTGCGGCATCCACAAATTCTATCTCGGCAAGACGACCGCCGGCATTATCATGCTTCTGTGCGGCACGGTCGGCTGGGTCATCATCATTCCCGGCGCCGTCGTCGCCTTCATCAGCTTCATCGAGCTGATCATCTATCTCGTCAAGTCCGACCAGAGCTTCTACGAGGACTATGTGGCGGGGAACAAGTCATGGTTCTGACGACCGAACTGAACCGCAAAAATCGCAATTGTATCCGCGTACTATCTGAGCAAGTTGAGGTATAACGGCATGGCCAAGGCAAAAGTCAATGGTGTGGAGGTCGAGTTTGACCCCGGCATGACCGTGCTTCAGGTGGCAGAGCTGGCAGGCGAGGAAATCCCGCGCTTCTGCTATCACGAGCGCCTGTCGATCGCCGGCAACTGCCGCATGTGCCTCGTCGAGGTCAAGCCCGGACCGCCGAAGCCGCAGGCCAGCTGTGCGCTGCCGGCCGCCGAGGGCCAGGAAATCTTCACCAATACGCCGATGGTCAAGAAGGCGCGCGAAGGGGTGATGGAGTTCCTGCTCATCAACCACCCGCTCGATTGCCCGATCTGCGACCAGGGCGGCGAATGCGACCTGCAGGACCAGTCGATGGCCTATGGCAAGGGTGGTTCGCGCTACGAGGAAAACAAGCGCGCGGTCGAGGAAAAGTACTTAGGGCCGACGATCAAGACCTTCATGACGCGCTGCATCCAGTGCACGCGCTGCGTCCGCTTCACGACGGAAGTCGCCGGCGTCACCGAAATGGGCATGATTTCGCGCGGTGAGAACGCCGAAATCACCTCCTATCTCGAGCAGGCCGTGTCGTCGGAACTTTCGGGCAATGTCAACGACCTGTGCCCGGTGGGCGCTTTGACTCACAAGCCGTGGTCGTTCAACTACCGCCCGTGGGAACTGACCAAGACCGAAACCATCGACGTCCATGACGCGCTCGGCGCGCATATCCGCATCGACAATCGCGGTCCGGCCGTACTGCGTGCGTTGCCGCGTCTTAAGGAAGACATCAACGAAGAATGGCTGACCGACAAGTCGCGCTACGCCGTCGACGGACTGGCACGCCGCCGTCTGGACCAGCCCTTCGTCCGCAAGAACGGCAAACTGGTCGCAGCTTCATGGAACGAAGCCCTCGACGCTGTCGCCGCCAAGGTCAAGGCGACCGAGGCGTCGAAGATGGGTGTGATCGCCGGCGACCTCAGCGACGCCGAGACCATGAAGGCCGCCCGCGACCTGTTCTATAGCCTCGGCGTCATCAATCTGGACTGCCGCCAGGACGGCGCGCAGGTCGGACCGTTCACGCAAGGGACACCGCGCGAATCGTGGCTGTTCAACACCGGCATCGCCGGCATCGAAGAAGCCGACGCTATTTTGCTGGTTGGCACCGATCTGCGCCACGAAGCGTCCTTGATCAACGCCCGCATCCGCAAGTCCTGGCTTAAGGGCGGCGTCGAAATAGGCGTCATCGGCGAGGCGACCGACCTGACCTATGATTATACCCATGTCGGTGTCGGTCCGAAGGCCGTAAAGGATTTCAAGAAGCACGCCTTCCGCGAGATCCTGCGTACGGCCAAAAAGCCGGCCATACTGGTCGGTCCCGGCGCGATCAACGGTGAGGACGGTGCTGCAATCCTGCGCGAAGTCGCCGAGATTGCCGATACCTGTGGCGTCATCAAGGACGGCTGGAACGGCTTCAACATTGTCCACACGGCCGCTTCGCGCGTCGCCGGGCTCGACCTCGGCTTCGTGCCGGTCGGTGAGGCGCTGGACGCTTCGGCCATGATCCGGGGAGGGGTCGACCTCCTGTTCCTGCTGGGCGCCGACGAGTTCAACCCCAAGGACCTGGGTAAGACCTTCGTCGTCTATATCGGCAGCCACGGCGACGCCGGCGCATCGGCCGCCGATATCATTCTGCCGGGCGCGGCCTACACAGAAAAGTCCGGCATCTACACCAATCTGGAAGGCCGCGTTCAGATCGCCGAACGCTGCGTCTTCCCGAAGGGCCAGGCCAAGGAAGACTGGGCCATCATCCGCGCCCTGTCGGAACGGGTCGGCAAGACCCTGCCATACGACAGCCTGTCGCAATTGCGTGAGAAACTGATCACCGACCATCCGGTGTTCGGCCGAATCGACGTAAGGCCCGCCACCAAGGCATTCGACGTCCGTGGCCTCGGCGCCAAGGGCGACATCCGTGACCGCGTCTTCACGTCGCCGGTGACGGACTTCTACATGACCAACCCGATTGCCCGGGCCTCCGTCGCGATGGCGGAATGCTCGGCGTCGCGGCGCGGCAACGTGCCGGCTGCGGCGGAATAGAGGTAAGCGACTATGGAAAGTTTCTCATCATCGCCCTGGTGGCTATGGCTGCTGATCGCCGTCGGCGAGGCGCTCGCGGTCATCGTCGGCGTCATGGTGTCGCTGGCCTTCCTTCTGTGGGGCGACCGCAAGGTCTGGGCCGGCGTGCAGATGCGCAAAGGCCCGAACGTCGTCGGTCCCTTCGGCCTGATGCAGTCCTTCGCCGACTTCTTCAAGTTCGTCCTGAAGGAAGTCATCATCCCGGCCGGCGCCGACAAGTTCGTCTTCCTGCTGGCGCCGCTGATCTCGTTCGTTCTGGCTTTTGCCGCCTGGGCGATCATCCCGTTCGCACCGGGCTGGGTTGTATCCAACATTAATGTCGGCATCCTTTACCTGCTCGGCATCTCGTCGCTGGGCGTCTACGGCATCATCATGGGCGGCTGGGCGTCGAACTCGAAGTATCCGTTCCTGGGCGCGCTGCGCTCGGCGGCACAGATGGTGTCCTATGAAGTCTCAATCGGCTTCATCATCGTCACCGTCATCCTGATCTGCGGTTCGATGAACCTCAGCGACATCGTTAATCACCAGGCCGGAGGCATCTGGAACTGGAATGTCTTCGGCGGCGGCTACTACTGGCTTGCACCGATCATGATCCCGATCATGGTCATGTTCTACATCTCGGCCCTGGCCGAAACCAACCGTCCGCCGTTCGACCTGCCTGAAGCGGAATCCGAACTGGTCGCCGGTTATCAGGTCGAATATTCGTCGACGCCATACCTGCTCTTCATGATCGGTGAATACGCCAACATCGTCCTGATGTGCGCCATGATCACCATCCTGTTCTTCGGCGGCTGGCACTTCCCTGTGCCGCTCGACGGCCTGGGCATCCCGGCGCCGGTGCTGACCGTCATCTACCTGCTGACCTTCATCGGCAAGGTGGTGTTCTGGTTCGTCATGTTCGCCATCGCCAAGGCCATCGTCCCGCGCTATCGCTACGACCAACTCATGCGCCTCGGCTGGAAGGTTTTCCTGCCGGCCTCGCTCGTTGCCGTCGTTATCGTTGCTGCTTACCGCGTTTTTGGAGGCACCGTATGATTTCCCGCATTATTTCCGGCATCAAGGGCGCGCTTCTGCTCGACTTCGTCGGCGCCACCGGCCTGGCCTTCAAGTACATGTTCCGCCACAAGGCGACGATCAACTATCCCTTCGAAAAGGGACCGATCAGCCCGCGTTTCCGCGGTGAGCATGCCCTGCGCCGTTACGCCAATGGTGAAGAACGCTGTATCGCCTGCAAGTTGTGTGAGGCGATCTGCCCGGCTCAGGCCATCACCATCGAGGCTGAGCCGCGCGCCGACGGTTCACGCCGCACGACGCGCTATGACATCGACATGGTGAAGTGCATCTATTGCGGCCTGTGCCAGGAAGCCTGTCCGGTCGATGCCATCGTCGAAGGCCCGAACTTTGAATTCGCAACCGATACCCGCGAAGAGCTGCTCTACGACAAGCAACGGCTTCTGGCCAATGGCGACCGCTGGGAGCGGGAAATCGCCAGGTCGCTTGAACTCGACGCACCGTATCGCTGAGGAATGTAAGCTATGAGCTTAATGGCAATTGCTTTTTATTTGATGGCCGCGGTCACCTGCGGTGCCGGTCTCCTGGTGGTGACAGCGCGCAACCCGGTGCACAGCGTCCTGTTCCTCATCCTGTCCTTCTTCTCGGCCGCCGGCCTGTTCGTTCTTCTGGGCGCCGAGTTCCTGGCCATGCTGTTGATCGTCGTCTATGTCGGCGCGGTCGCGGTTCTGTTCCTGTTCGTCGTCATGATGCTGGACGTCGACTTCACCAAGCTGCGCAAAGGGTTTGCGACCTACCTGCCGCTGGGCGGGGCGCTGGCCCTGGTCATTCTGGTTGAGCTGATCTTCGTCAACATCGCCGTAGCGTCCAAGGGCGCTGCCGCCGGCAATTCGCCGCAGGCCTTCACGGCCGCCAAGAGCAATATCCGCCTGATCGGTGAACAGCTCTACACAACCTACGCCTACCTGTTCGAAATGGCGGGCTTCGTCCTGCTGGTCGCCATGATCGGCGCCATCGTCCTGACCCTGCGCCACCGTACCTACGTGAAGCGTCAGGACATCCACGCCCAAGTCACACGCCGCCGCAAGGATGCGGTCGCCGTGATCCCCGCCAAGTCCGGAGAAGGAATCAAGGAATGACGCCCGATATTGGCCTTGCCCACTTTCTGGCCGTTTCGGCCATCCTGTTCACGATCGGTGTCTTCGGCATCTTCGTCAATCGCCGCAACATCATCATCATCCTGATGTCGGTGGAACTGATCCTGCTGGCTGTGAACATCAACTTCGTGGCCTTCTCCAGCTACCTGCACAACGTCCAGGGCCAGATCATGGCCATGTTCGTGCTGACCGTCGCTGCGGCCGAAGCCGCTGTCGGCCTGGCCATCCTCGTGACCTTCTTCCGTAATCGCGGCGATATCGCCGTCGATGACGCCAGCATGATGAAAGGATAAATCGTCGTGCTCTCCACTCACGCCGTCGCCGAAATCGCTCATGCGGCCGCACCGGTTGGTGCGCTGTCGTCGGGCGCGGCCACGCTCGTTACCGTTGCCGTGTTCGCGCCGATCGTCGGCGCGGCCATCGCCGGCTTCTTCGGCCGCCGCATCGGCAACATTCCATCCCAGGCGGTCACGACCGGCCTTCTGTTTCTGTCCTGCCTGCTGGCCTGGACGAACTTCGTCGCGCACACCTGGGGTGGCCAGGCCGACTTCACCGTCGCAATCCTCCCCTTTATCAATATCGGCGACTTCCAGTCGGCATGGTCGATCCGCATCGATGCACTGTCATCGGTCATGCTGATCGTGGTCACCACGGTCTCGTCGCTGGTTCACCTCTACAGCTGGGGCTATATGGCCGAGGACGACTCGCGCCCGCGCTTCTTCGCCTATCTGTCGCTGTTCACCTTCGCCATGCTGGCGCTGGTCACCGCCGCCGACTTCATGCAGCTGTTCTTTGGCTGGGAAGGGGTGGGCCTGGCCTCGTACCTCCTGATCGGCTTCTGGTTCCACAAAGAGAGTGCGTCTTCGGCCGCCATCAAGGCCTTCGTCGTCAACCGCGTCGGCGACTTCGGCTTTGCGCTGGGCATCATGACGGTCTTCTGGCAGTTCGGCACGATCAACTTCCACGAACTGTTCCCGCTGATCGCGTCGTATCAGGGCAACGGCTGGGAATTCCTCGGCCAGACCTTCTCGGCGCTGGACCTGGCCGCCTTCCTGCTGTTCATCGGCGCCATGGGCAAGTCGGCGCAGTTCTTCCTGCACACCTGGCTGCCGGACGCCATGGAAGGCCCGACGCCCGTGTCGGCCCTGATCCACGCCGCCACCATGGTCACCGCCGGCGTCTATATGGTCTGCCTGCTGTCGCCTTTGTTCGAATACGCCCCGCAGGCCAAGATGGTTGTCGCCTATATTGGCGCCGTCACCGCCATCTTCGCGGCGTCAATCGGCTTCACGCAGAACGACATCAAGCGCGTCATCGCCTATTCGACCTGTTCGCAGCTCGGCTACATGTTCTTCGCCGCCGGCGTGGGCGCCTACGAGGCGGCCATGTTCCACCTGTTCACCCACGCCTTCTTCAAGGCCCTGCTGTTCCTGGGCGCCGGTTCGGTGATCCACGGCATGCACCACGAACAGGACATGCGTAAGATGGGCGGCCTGGCCAAGTACCTGCCGGTTACCTACGCTGTCATGACCATCGGCACGATCGCTATCACCGGCCTCGGCATCCCCTATACGGAAATCGGTTTTGCCGGCTTCTTCTCGAAGGACGCGATTATCGAAAGCGCGTGGGTCATGCACAATACGCCGCAGGGCATGTTCGCCTTCTGGATGGGCATCTTCGCGGCGCTTTTGACTTCCTTCTACAGCTGGCGCCTGGTCGCCATGACCTTCTGGGGCAAGAAGCACTGGGAGCACGGTCATGACGATCACCATGCGCACGACGCCCATGGCCACGATGCGCACGCTCATGACGATCATGCTCACGGTCACGATGATCACGGGCACGGCCATGCGCACACGCCGCACGAAAGCCCGCTGGTCATGCTGATCCCGCTGATCGTGCTTGCGGTCGGTGCGGTCGCCGCCGGCTTCGTCTTCGCGCCGTACTTCATTGGCGATCACGCCCATGACTTCTGGGGCCACGCCATCTTTACCGCCGCCAACAACCACGTCATGCACGAAGCCCACCATATCGAAGAGGTGTGGGTGAAGCTGGCGCCGCTGGTTGTAACCCTGCTCGGCATGGCCCTGGCCTGGTACTTCTACATGGCGCGTCCGAACCTGCCCAAGAAGATGGCTTCGAGCGACGGTCCGATTCACGCCTTCCTGTACAACAAGTGGTACTTCGACGAGTTGTACGACTTCATCTTTGTCCGCCCCGCGTT
>CAMLLA010000043.1 GCA_946480525.1 uncultured Asticcacaulis sp.
GGAGATAGAAACGAAGCTCGTGAAGTCGAGCGCTCCGCCGACCACTGTGACGATGGCGACCAAGGACAGGCCAAAGACCATGCTGGCATTGCCACCGGTTGAACGGAGGAAATCGGACGGACGCGGACGCTTCGGTGTCATGGTACTCACTCAGGGTTACAGTCGTTCAAAACCCTAACAGCGACTGGCTAAGCCGATGTAAACGCTGCGCTACGCGGCGACCCTGCTGTCGCTGAACTGCTCGATCAGGCGCAGGACGGCCGGCGACTGATAGGCCGCGCACAGGCCATCGAGACGCGCCATGAACGCGGCGGAGTGGGGATGCTCAGCCACGATGACCGGGATGTCCTTGCGGATGGCGCGAAGATTGCCGGCGCGGGCCAGGGTCAGAAGGCGCGTCATGATTTCCGCAGGAGGAGCGGTCATGACGGGTTCGTCCACGGCTGTCCGGATATCTTCGGGCGCGAGCAGCTCCGCCATAACGGCGGCCAGCGCCGCCAGGTCGACAGGCTTGGGCAACAGGCGGTTTGCACCGGCGTCGCGCGCCAGCGTTTCCTTGTCGGGCGACGGATTGGCCGACAGGGCGATAATCGGCACAGCCGACAGCTCCGCGTCCTTGCGGATGGCGCGCATGGCCTCGAGCCCATCCATGACCGGCATGCGCAGGTCCATAAGGACGAGGTCCGGTCGGGCAAGACGCGTCTGCTCGATGGTTTCGGCGCCATTTACCGCCTCGCGGACGCGGAACCCTTGGGCTTCCAGCGCCGAGCGGAGCAGGACGCGGTTGCTTTCGGTATCGTCGGCGATGAGAATATCGTAACGCCCGCAGGCGTCGCCCAGGCTGTTCAGGACCGGCGCGTCACCAGTGTCGGGCGCGGACAGGGGCAGGGGCAGTTCGACGCTGAAGCGGCTGCCCTGGCCAAGTGTGCTTTCGACGGTGATCGCGCCGCCCATCATCTCGACGATCTGGTGCGTAATGCTGAGACCCAGGCCGGTGCCGCCACTGCGAGATACTGCATTGCCGGTCTGTTCGAACGGGCGGAATATGCGGCCGATGTCGGCTTCGGGGATGCCCTGGCCGGTGTCGATGACGTCGAAGCGCAGGCGGGCTTCGCCTTCCGCGACCGACACAACGGCGACCTCCAGCCGGACCTCGCCTTCACTGGTGAACTTGATGGCGTTGCCAAGCAGGTTGATCAACACCTGGCGGAGGCGCTTCTGGTCGGCGACGACGGTTTGGGGCACGCCGTCGGCGATGCCGACCGTTACCTTCAGTCCCTTTTCCTCGCCGCGCAGACGGACCATCTGGCCGACATTGCGCACGCAGGCGTGGATATCGAAGCCGGCCGGCAAAAGTTCCAGCTTGCCGGCCTCGACCTTGGTGATATCCAGGATATCGGTGATCATGGTCAGCAGGTGTTCGCCGCTGTGATGGATAGTGCGGACAGCCGACAGGTCCTGATCATCCAGGGGACGGGTCTTCAACAACTGCGCGTAGCCGATGATGGCGTTCAGCGGCGTTCGCAGTTCGTGGCTCATATTGGCGAGGAACTGCGACTTGGCCGCGGAGGCGCTTTCGGCAGCGGCATGGGCCTTGGCGAGAACGGCCTGTTCTTCGGCGAGACGTTGCTGGCGCGCCTCGTAGACACGGCGCATGCGGAAAAAACGGAAGACCAGGAAGCCGCCGGTCAGGACCAGCCACACGCCTAGAATAACGAGATACCATTGGGCGGTGGTGAGAGACCTGCCTTCGAATTCCAGGCCCGCGACAGTGACGGTGAACGTGCCGAAGGTCGCCGCCGAGGCCGAGCTGAAGCCGACCGACATGACCTGGTCGAGCGGTGGTTTGACCTTGTCGGGCGTCAGGTTGTGGGCGGCCAGCCACCAGGCTTCGACCGTGAACTGGTCCATGGTCAGGACGATGTCGTTGTCGCCTTGCTTGACGGGGAATTCGGCGACCAGGGGGATGGTGTCGCCCGGCTTGGCGTCGGGGACAAGATCCTTCGGGACCGCCGTCTGGATGGCGACGCGCATATGGTCGCCGACGCCCTGGTAATTCACGCGCAGCTTGACGTTCTGGAACTTCGAAAAGTCGGTGCCCGTGCCGGTATTGGTGACGTCGAGGTGCAGGCCGTACCCGCAATAGGCGTACTGCACGCCGGCCTTGAGGTCGCACGACCATTTCAGCGGGACGGCCTGGTCAAAGCTTGCCGTCGACTTCCCGCCTTCCTGGTAGTCGCCGTAGACGAAGGCATAGTACTGCGCGGCGCGGGCACGCAGGTCGAGTGTCCGGCTGGTAAAAGCTTCCTGGCCCAGCACGGCGGCGAAGGTCAGGGCGATCAGCATGAAGACCGTGGCTTCGAGCTTCAGGTTGCTGAAGCGGAACCACTGGCCCGACGGCGCGGATACGGATGAAGGCTTGGGCACGGCTTTTTACTCGACTGCGGCAAATTTCTTTTGCCTCCACGGGCGTGGAAGTTGCCGCGACCATAGCCGGCAAAGTTTAGTAAGACGTTGAGAGACTTGAAAATCCGTCAGTCGGCGGTATGTCGCGGCACCTTTTCCGCGCCGTGCAACGATATGGCGGCGGCTGTCAGCATGACTGCCATCCCCGCCCAGCTCACCCATTCGATCCGCTCACCCAGGGCCACGGCGCCCGCGACTACGGCTATGGCAGGTGAGACAAAGGCGAAGTTTCCGGACTTCGACGCGCCCAGGTCGCGCAGCAGCTGCATATAAAGCGCAAAAGCGATGAGCGACCCGAACAGCATCAGGTAAAGCCAGCCGAGCCAGGCGTTCAGTCCCCATCGCAGGCCGAGCGCGGCAACCGCCCCTGGCTCGAAGGCCAGCGAGACCCCAAGCAGGACCGCGCCGCCGATGAGCGTCGTCAATCCCGACAGCAGCGTGCTCGAATAGCTGCGCAGCAACGGCTTGGCGACGACCGAGCCGAACGCGTAGGTAAAGGCCGCCGATGCGGTAACAAGCCCGCCGATAATACGCATCCTGCTGTCCCCCGCCGATGACATCCGGCTGAGATCGGGGAGGAACATGATAACGACGCCGGCCACGCCTAAAATCAGCGCGAAGATCTTACGCGGGGTGGCCTTCTCCTGGCCCATGGCGACGGCGCAGACGAGCAGGGCCACTGGCGTCAGCGACATGTCTATGACCGCCGCCAGGCCGGACTCGATGAACTGCATGGCCCAGAACAGAGGGCCGTAGCATAGGACGATCATGAACAGGCTGGCGATCAGAAGACGGCCGATATCGGCGCGCCGCACCAGTGGCTCCCCGTTTTTCGGCCGGCCGAAAGCTGTCATGATCAGGCCCGCGGCGACGAAACGCGACCCGGCCATGAAAAGCGGTGGCATGGTCTCGAGCGCCACCTTGGTGGCCAGCCAGGTCGTGCCCCAGATGAAGCACAGGACGCAAAAGGCCGTCATCGGGCGGTTGTCGAACAATTTCATGAAGGCCTCGCTGCCACCGGTCATGCCGGATTATCGGATCGATTAAAAGCCGTGTGCCGTCGAGGCGATCAAATTGGCGGGATGTCTACGCTGGCTGCCGCTCCGTTTGGCCGAATAGCCACCGGCACTACGAAACGCATACTCCCGTTCGCGCGGTTCGTGCTGCTTTTCCTGTCGCTGCCGGCTCAATCGCAAGAGAAGCGATACAGTCTCAGCGACCTATTTTTTCTTGTTCATTGAAATATGCGCCAACATGAGTGCGCCACACAGCATGGCGGCGGGCACTTTCAGATCATTCGGAAGCGCCAGAAAGAGCAGCAGTGCCACGACATTCCAGATGATGACGGTGCGGCCAATCCGTGGCATGGGCATCATTCCTTTGACGGGTGTCCTGACGGACAGCCGTTCAGGCGTGCGAAGATATCCCGAGTGTCCCTGTCCGTCCAGTTGCTTGACACCTGCCCCTTCCTTCACGTAAAGGCGCTATCATGACCTTTGTCACGCGCACAACAACAACGATGAAAACCAAGGCCCAGGGGCCGGGGATAATCGCGCGCGCGTAAACGACATCACGCACAAAGCCATCTCCGTCACGCCCCGTCCATCCGGCCGGGGCTTTTTTATTGCCTGAAAGGACCCTTCACCATGCACAACAAGACCGTCGCCATCGTCGGCGCCACCGGCGCCGTCGGCCGTGAATTCATCGGCTGTATCGAGCGCCGCGGCATTCCGCTTGAACGCCTCAAGCTTTTGGCCTCGTCGCGATCGGCCGGCCAGAAGGTCGCGTTTCGTGGCCAGGAACTGACGGTCGAGGAAACGACCGATGCGGCGTTCGAAGGCGTCGACATCGCGCTCTTTTCGGCGGGCAGTGGTATCTCCAGGCAATATGCCCCCATAGCCGTCAAGGCCGGGGCGGTGGTGGTCGACAACTCGTCCGCCTTCCGCGCCGATCCGGAAATCCCTCTGGTCATCCCGGAAATCAATGCGGCCGAGATCAGGAAACACAAGGGCATCATCGCCAATCCGAACTGTTCGGCCATCACGACCCTGGTGCCCTTGTTCCCAATCCACTCCGTCAATCCGGTCAGGCGCCTGATCATTTCGACCTATCAGGCGGCATCGGGCGGGGGCGCCGCCCTGATGCAGGAGCTTGAGGAGTCTACGCGTGCATATCTCGACGGCCGCGACTTTGCCCCCAACGTCATCAAGTACCCCTATGCCTTCAATCTCTTTAGCCACAATACGCCGATCGACATGGAGACTGGCTATAACGACGAAGAAACCAAGGTCATCAAGGAAACGAAGAAGATCCTCAACGACGCCGATATCCGCGTCAACGCCACCTGCATCCGCGTGCCGGTGCTGCGGGCGCACTCGATCTCGATCACCTTCGAATGCGAACAGCCGATTTCGCCGGAAGAGGTGCGTAACCTGTTATCGAAGGCGCCGGGTGTCAGACTGGTCGATGACTGGGGCAATAATTACTTCCCGATGCCGAAGGACGCCTCAGGCCAGGACGACATACTGGCCGGCCGCATTCGCCGCGACCTGTCGGACCCGTCCGGCCGTTCGATCTCGATGTTCGTCGCGGGCGACCAACTGCTGAAAGGCGCGGCGCTCAACGCCGTCCAGATCGCCGAACGGCTGTAATGCCCGACCTTCCCTGCCCGTTATCTGTTTCGTAAAGGAAACATGGTTATATGGCCGGCAGGGGAGTACCTTATGCGCGTCGAGTTCAATGCCCGGCTGACCTTCATGGCCAATCCCGAACGCCGGTTGATCATCGTGCGTCCGATCGGGGACCTGTCGGCGCGCGCCTTCGTCGATGAACTGTTCGCCCACTACGCCAATGTCGCCGAGCCGTGGACGTACAACCGGCTGACCGACTTCCGGCGCTTCTCGGGATTTTTGAGTGAACTGCACCTGGCCGAGATCGCCGAACGGTGGCGCGCGCTGGCGGAGGGGCGTACCTATCATTCCCATGTCGCCGTCGTGTCCTTCGACGCGCTGGACCGGCTGAGGGTTCCAGCCGTCTCGCCCATGTTCCCCAACGAGACCATTTGCCTGTTCTCGGATTACCATGAGGCCATGGGCTGGCTGACGGCCGTCGACCGGGCCCGCTACCTGGCGGACCTGGGACCGGTGCTGGCCGCCCGCCAGTCGGACGACAGCCTGCAGATCGATTAGGGTTCAAAAATCAGCACGCGTCCGATCGCCGTCACCGCGATCAGTTGGTTGTCCACCCAGACCGGTGATGCCGTAAACGCGCCCAATGCCTTGACCTCTTCGACACCCGCCTGAAGCTGGCGTCCGGGACCGAACAGCCGGTCGCCGCGCAACTTGCCAGTCTCATCGAGGATGTCGTCCTGGTCCTTCAGGCTTTCTGGCGTCCGCCAGGTCCAGGTCCTGGCGCCGGTTGTCCGGTCGAAGGCATAAAGCACGCCGCTCATGGTCGCCGTGAATACGGTATTGCCCGCTATAACCGGGGACGCATAGGTCCAGACGCGGGTATCGGCGCGGAAGACTTCCTTGCCCGTCCGTCTGTCGAGCGCGACGAACAGGCCGGTGTCGGACGTGCCGAAATAGATCCGCTCCCCGTCGATGGCGGCCGTTGCCAGCACCCAGCTTCCGGCGGCGTCGTACGTCCATCGCGTGGCGCCGGTTTCCAGATCGAGCGCGTGGACGAAGCCATCGCGCGCCCCGGCATAGACGGTGCTGCCTTCGACGGAGGGAGCGGCGGTGATCCCCACCATGACGCTGTGCTTGGGGTCGGCACCGCCCTGGAATGCCCAGATCTTTTCGCCGGTCGCCGCATCGAGCGCCAGAAGCCGCGTCCCCCACGTGCCGATCAGAATCTTGCCCTTGCCCCAGGCAGGTGGTGAATGAACCGGAGCACCGGCCATATGGGACCAGCGCATTTTTCCTGTCACGGCGTCCAGTGCGTAGACCTGGCCGTCGCTGCTGCCGAAATAGACCGAGCCGGCGTGGACCAGGGGGGAGGACTGATAAAGGTCCCACGGATCGGGCACCGGACCTGCTGCCGGGTCCAGGCCATAGCCGCCGACCGCGGCAAAACGGGCCTCTCCGCCCGTACGAAACCGCCAGAGCGGCTGCCCCTCCAGCGACAGGGTATGGAGAAATCCGTCACGGCTGAGGAAATGGATACGCCCGTCCGCCACGGCGGGCGTCGCGGCGATGACGCCTTCCGTATGATAGAGCCACAGCCGCCTGCGCGTCTTCAGGTCAAAGGCGTGCAGGTTGCCGTCCTCCGCCGCGACATAGAGCCTGCCGCCCGACACGACCGGTGACGCGCTGACAGGCGCATGCAGGTCCAGTGTCCAGGTCAGGTGCAGGTCACGGACAGACGCGGCCGTTTCCACCCGGCCCGTGCGTCCCGTGTCGCGCATGAAGGCCGGCCAGTCCTCGGCCTGCGCGACGGCGGCCAGACAGGCCAGAACAATTACAGGGATCAGGGTTTTCATCGGCTTCACCTCCACGTGGTGATGAGCCTGCGGGCGGCCGTTCGAAAGCGCCAGTAAAGGAGGCTGAAGAAAGCTTAAGGGACGGGTTTCCGTATCTCGGCAAGCCAGGTTCTGAAGCGTGGATCGTCGCGCACCGGGATATAAGCCGGATCGACATCGGCCCAGATGAGGGGGATCTGGTGACGCGCGAAGGCCTGTTCCAGATAGACCATGGCCTGTTCGCGTTCACCTGCCGCCAGGGCATAGCGCGCCCACGACAGGGGAGGTGTATAATGACCGAGGTCGGTGGTGTCCTTGCGCGCCAGGAGCCAGCCGAAGACGGCATTCATTCCACCCCCGGCCAGAACGGTTCGCGCCGTGGCGATGTCGTCGCGAGTATAGCCTTCGCGCTGCATCAGCCAGCCGAGATGGCGGAAGGCCTCTGTGTCGCGGCCGGCCTTTGTGTGAACCCTCAGGGCCGAAATGTGGAACCAGCGGTCGTCCGCGCCGGCGCCTTCTATGCGCGTGAGTTCCCGGTAGGCCAGGTCGTCCTGCCCCTGCATCTGATAGAGCCAGACGACCGTCGGCGCCGAATAGGCCAGAGGGTTGATGCGGCGCGCGGCTTGGATCTGCACGCGCGACTCACTGTAGCGCCGTTCCGCCAGAAGCAGACCGGAATAGCCGAGCGCCGCGCCATCGTCCGAGGGCGCAAGGCGCAGGGCGGTGCGATAATCCGCCTCGGCGCCTGCCGCATCATGCCGGCACAGAAAGCGCGCTTCGGCTCGCAATCGATACGCCCGGGCGTGTGAGGCATCCAGAGTGATGGCGCTGTCCAGAAGCCCGGTGACTTCCCGGCAATTGTCGGGCTCAGCCACAGCGTCTCCCATCAGCCGCATCTTGGCTTCGGCCAGACCGGTAAAGGCTCCGGCCGACGGCGTTTGCCCAGCCAGAACACGCAGATCCCGGATGGCAGCCTTCAAAGAGGCGGGGTCGCCGGCAGCGATCTTCTTTTCGGCCGCGTCCAGCGCCGTACCAGGCGGCTTTGCCAGCAAAGCCAGGACAGCCACAACGGTGCAAACCAGTCCGGCCGCGGCGACGGAAACGGCAACCATCCACGTCTTCCGTGCGGAAGGCGTCTCCGCAGGGCCGGCCATTGCGACCAGTTGATACCCCTTGCCGGGAATGGTCTTGATGTAGGACGGCGCGCGCGTGTCGTCGCCCAGCGCCTTGCGCACCTGGCTAATAGCCACCAGCAGGCTTTCCCCTGTCACGGTCTTGCCGCGCCAGACGGTGGCCAGCAGCCAGTCCCTGGACAATGTCTCAGCGGGGTGGTCGATAAAGGCGACCAGCAGGCAGACCAGACGGCTTTCCAGTTCGGTTTCGACGCCCGGACGGCGCAGACGATTGGTCCGTGTGCACAGCGTCCAGTCGCCCACCCGGTAGGTGGCGCCGGACAGTCTGGGGCTGTAGGACGGATCGGACATGCAGGTGGGAATATGGTCAGCTGCGGCCAAGGTCAACGGTGCGAAATCATGGCATGGCGGGGCGGACCGGTGTAAGCCTCTTGCGGACCATCAGGGAGAGCGGCCGTGACGCTGAAAATTCTCGGGCGGATCAGCTCGATCAATGTGCGCAAGGTGCTGTGGGCCTGCGACGAACTGGACCTTGCCTTCGAGATTGAAGACTGGGGGACGGGGTTCCGCGACGTACGCGACCCTGAATTCGTGAAGCTCAATCCCAATGCCCAGATTCCGGTGATTATCGACGGTGACGTCGTGCTGTGGGAGTCGCACACCATCCTGCGCTACCTTGCCAACCACCGCGGCGCCGAAGGGCTTTATCCGTCGGATCCCTTGGCGCGTGCCCATGTCGACCAGTGGCTTGACTGGCAGGCCGGGGATCTTAACCCGGCATGGATCTACGCCTTCAATGCCCGGGTGCGAAAATCGGCCGACCACGACATTCCGGCAGCGGTCGAGCGGTCGATCGCGCGTTGGACACAGCTGATGCAGGTGCTGGACGGGCATTTGCGCAAGACCGGCGCCTATGTCGCGGGCAATAGCTTTTCGCTTGCCGATATCGCTGTCGGCCTGTCGGTCACGCGCTGGCGGGCGACGCCGTTCGACAAGCCAACCTTGCCCGGCGTCGACGCCTATTTCGACCGCCTGAGCCGCCGCCCGGCCTTTGCTGCTTATGGCTCGGCGGCGATGGCATAGATCGGAGTGATCCAAATGGAATCATCATTCCTATCCAGGTTTATGTTTCACCTTACCGCTCCAGCGTCCAGCGCCGTTGGTCACTCGATCCGTATCCGTCCGTCGTCGCGGCGGATGCGCTGCCTGGGCGTGAGTTCGCTCAGATACCGCGTCTTGTCGGCCGCGGTCAGCCAGCCGAGGGCTTCGTGGTAATCCGAAAAGGCGCAGACGGTTTCGCGCGGCTCGTCCTCTGAAACGTCCGGCATGCGCAGACAATCGAAGGCGTCGAAACTGACATTCGCCACGTAGGCATGATAGTTGCGTGAACCCACCAGGGTACGCCAGCGGACGGCGATCTCCTGCATGTCATTCCGGCTCAACCGGCCGTCGAAGCGGCGAAGGTCGGTCAGGCGCCCATAGCTCCAGGGCGCCTCTATCCTGGCGTAGCTGGCGAACAGGGTGTCGACGAAGTCCTTGCCGGACATGTCGCCGATCGGGCGGATGATGATGATCCTCCTGTCCGGATTGGCGATAAAGGTAAGACGTGAAGGCGGCAGCGGCAGCATGACGGCTATCCCGCCTTCTGGACGATCACGCCGTACCAGCCAAGCCCGCCATAGGATTCATAGCCCGGCGTGCGGTGGAAGGCGACCATCTGGCCTGAGGCGTCGATGTAGTGACCGGAGGGCTTGCCTTCGGTACATAGCCGGAAATGTTCGTTCAGCACGCCGCGTCCGTCCGATGCGGCGATAATCCGCCCATTGGCATCGGTCAGCAGGACCCGCGTCGCAGCCTTTTCGTCGTCACCTATGCGTACGCCGTCGACCACCGCTTTTGCCTGCGGTTCCCAGTCGAAATGGATGCCGAGCACGCCGACCAGCTCGCCATTGACCGCACCGCCGGCACGTACGCCCGTCGCATAGGTCGCAACCTGGGCGTTGCGCAGCAGGGGCTCGGGCGAGATATCGGCGACTGCGAACTCGGCGCCACTGCGTAAATGGAGGGCGCGCTGAAACCAGATGGCGTCGGCGACATTGCGCCCGGCGACGGCATGTTTTGCAGGGCGGCCGTTGGCAATGATATTGCCGTCCAGATCGCACAGCCACAGGTCGAGATAGACCGTATAGGAATCGAGGATGACACCTAACCGGTGCGAGGCATGGGCCTGCGCCCGCGGGGAGGGTGCCGAGGCATGATCGACAACGGCGGTGTCGGTTGCCCACCAACGCACATCGCAGGTACGCTCATAGAGGTTGCGGTCGATGATCTCCACGGCGTTGAGCGCCAGGTCGGTCAGGCGCGTACCCTGCGACTGCTGGGCCATTTTCTGAGTCAGGTCTTCAAGCGTCACGATCTCGTTGCCCAGGTCCTTGGCCAGCCCTTCGACCTCCGCGGAAATATTGCGCACTTCGTCGGCGACGACCGAAAAGCCCGCGCCCTTGTCGCCGGCGTGTTTCGCCTCGATCAGGGCGTTCAGCGCAAGAATCCGGAGCTTGGAAGTAACCTGGCGGATGTCGCGCACCTTCTGGCCCGTGACGGTCTTGGCCCTGGTGGTCTGTGTGAGGATATCGGTAAGCGTTACTGCACTGGCAAGCGAGGGGGAGGGGGGCATCGGTGTACCTTTTGTGCACTGCGAAAGGTGCCCAGCTGATGACATCCGTGCTTAACGAAAGGTAAAATAGTTGCTTTTGCGTACGATACTAATTGTGGGAATTGGTATCTATATTGTGCACTGCGGCATGAATAACACAGCCATCAAAATGCATTATGAAGGGCTTGTATCCTATGTGATCTTTATTGTTTCGTTTGCAATTATCTCTTGGGCGAGCCGTCGGCGGCAATAAGACCAATTTCGCGTGCGGCAGGTGCCACCTCCCGCACTTAGTTTATTGTGCGCGACGCTTTCAGAGCGCCTTGTAGCGAAAGTCCGACAGGCGGACATTGCCGTCGCCGGTGCAGTAGATACCGAGTTTCAGGCTCAGAAAGCCACCGAAGACGTTGTGATGCATACCTCCGACCTCCATACGTGTCGGATGCCGCGTCCAGGTCTTCCCGGCGTCGGGCGAGTAATGCCATGTGATGACATTCTCGACATTGGTGACCCGCAGACGGACCCTGCGGGACTTAAGCGTCTGGCGGTTCCATCCCTGGTCCTCGGCATATTGCCAGGTCCGAGTCTGGTCGCCATCGAAGCCCAGGCCGACAAAGGCCTTGTGGTTATAAAAGAGCAGGAGCCCGGCCTCGGCCGTGCCGTCGAGTTCGAGTGTGACTTCGGCCTCGTATGACCGGTCGCCGACCGGGCAGGTCAGCGGCGAACTGTCGGCCGGCGATGTGCCGCGACCGGTGAGGCGCAGGGTTTTGGCCTCGCGCTTCACCCGCGCCATCTCGCCGGATTTCGGATCGTGGAAGGCCCACTGGATGCCGAAGCGGTCCGTGCTGAAATCGTCCGACAGGGCAAAGCCCGACGCGCTGGTCTTGCCACCTTTCGGTTTGGGCAGAGGCTTCGACAGGTCGCCGCCCCTGGCGCGGAACCAGCCGTCGGCCGTCCATTCCATGGGCTCCAGAAGCGTCTGGCGCCCCAGGGTGCGGAAGCCGTTTTCATAGCCATGATAGACCAGCCACCAATCGCCCGCAGGTCCTTCGACGATGGTGGCGTGGCCACGTGACCACCACGGCTCGTCGGTGCTGAGCGTACGGACCAGTGGATTGTGCGGGCAGTGCTCCCAGGGGCCGTGGATCGACTTCGACCGCGCGGCGATGACCATGTGGCCGGTGACGGGGCCGGCCGTGCCGCCGACGGCGGTGACCAGGTAAAAATAATCGCCATGACGCAACAGCTTCGGGCCCTCGGGCGCGAAGTTCTCGACGATCCAGTCGTCCGGATAGATCCACGGCTGATAGGCGGGTTCGATTGCGCCATCGGTCGCCAGTCCGTCATCGCTCAGGCGAATGCGGCGGATGCCGTTGACGAACAGGTAGCGCTTGCCGTCCTCGCCGACCACGTGGCCGGGGTCGATGCAGCCGCTGATATTCAGATCGACCGGCTCGCTCCACGGGCCTTTGATGTCGTCCGCCCAGATGGCGTAGATCGACCAAGGCTTGCCTTCGGGCTGGGCCGGTATGTAGATGAAATACCGGCCATTGTGCTTGCACAGGTCGACCGCCCAGATGGTTCCCAGCGGCTTGTGCAGGGCAGGACCGACCGGCGCCCAGTTGACCAGGTCGGTCGAATGCCAGATGACCAGGCCCGGGTAGGAAAAGAACGACGAGAAGGTCATGTAGTAATCGTCACCATCCTTGAGGATAGTTGGATCGGGATGGTCGCCGGCAATGATCGGATTGAGGTAGGTGCCGTCGCCAAGATCGGCCTTGCGCTGGCCTTCGACGGTCTTGCCCCAGGTCTTTGCCGGGGCCTTGGTTGTAGGCTTGGCCGCGGCCGTAGCGGTGGCGGGCGCCAGGAGGGCACCGGCGGCAAGGGTCTGGAACAGGTTGCGGCGTGACGGCGTCGTCATGGTATGTCCTTACGGTGTGATGGTGACGACTACGCGCTTGTAGCGGGTGAGGGCGGGGGTGCCTTTGTCGGTCACCTTGACGATGAAGTGGGCGGTTTCGGGCCTGGTGACTGTCGGCGCGACGACCCAGACGGCATAGATGTTGTCGGCGCTGGAAATTGCGATCGGCGTTTTCAAGGTGCCGGCCTCGGCATAGTTCAGCCACTGGTAGCTGAGGCTGTCGCCATCCGGGTCGCTGCTGCCGGCGGCACTCAGGGCGAAGCGCGCCCCCGCTTTCACCGACAGCTGATCGGAGTGACCGAGACGGACGACGGGCGGGTGGTTGGCTTCGGCGTAGGGTTTCGTCGTCCAGTCCATGCGCGCGGCGAAATCGTTCTGGAAGTCTTTACGCCAGCGCCAGACCGTCGTCTTGAAGCCGGTGGCGGTCTTGTCGGACGCCCTGATGGCGCGACCGAACGGGTTGGCGAGCGCGGGCGTGAAGGTGTCAGCCGCGTTGGTCCAGATCGGGCGCGGCTCCTGCTCGACCACCATGCCGCCGTTGAACCCCTTGGGATCCGTGTCGGCGAGCGTTGGTGTGTAGAGCGCGTAACGTCCGCCCCAACCGCCCCAATCGGGATGTTCCGGCGCATTCAGTCCGTTTGGGATAAGCGACAGGAAGGACGGCGTATCGCCTTCCATGCCGTAGGCGACATCGGGATACATGGCGCCCAGCGGTCCGTGGCCCTGCTGGATATGTTCCGCCAGCCAGGCATTGCTGATCTCGCTATTGTCGAAGCCGGGTTCATTCAGCATGATCCCGCTCCAGGTCGCGTTGCCGTAACCGCCGGGGCTGACAATGTAGAACAGCTCCGGGAAGGTGCGGCGCATCCAGATGCCGCTGTCGTCCTGATCGGAGATGGTATAGACGCGTAAACGCGCGACGAGGCGTGCGGCCTCTTCCGGCGTCCGGGTCTGTTTGATCTTGTAGAGCGCCTGAGCCAGCGTATTGGCGCCGCCCCACACCGACACCCAGACCGGACGCGGATCGTCCTTGTCGAGCAAAGCGACAATGCGCTCGGACCCTGGCGAATCCTTGCCGTCGCCAACACCCTCCATGCCGTAGACCGGCAGGCCCTGCGTCACCAGCGCCGATATGGTCCTGGCGTCGGGATAGCCCTTTTCGTGCTTGAGCAAGTTCGGTTGGACCTTGCCGTAGGCCGCAATGGTCGCCCGCAGGCTTTCCGGCGCGACGCGCCCCTTCATATGGACGGATGTCGTGGCGATCAGAGCTTCGATATCGATCTGGTTGGCATAGAGCAGCAGGCGCACCACCGACTGGCTATCGTCCGGCTCGTTTTCGATGTCGGTCAGGACAATGAGCCGGTGCTTCGGCTCTCCCGCCACGGCAGTCCTCGGCGCGGCAGTGGCGCAAGGTGCGCTTGCCGCCCCGATAAGGGCGGCAAGCGTGGCGGCTATGGCGAGAGTCGTTTTCACGTCGGGTTACCTGCCTAGAGCGATATGCCAAAAAGTGTGTAGCGGTTTTTGGCTAAATATCGCGACAAAACAAAACCTAGAGCATGATGACGGTTCGATCTAAACGCATCATGCTCTAGTTGGCTTTCAGCGTGACCAGGACGATGTCGTTGCTGTTCATGGGCAGGCTGACCTCGGCGGCGCCGGACTTGCCGACCGTGATCGCCTTGTCGGTTTCCGGCAGGTCACGCGTCAGGCCTTGCAGCTTTTCGATCTGCGCCGGCGTGGCGTCCTTGGGCGAGCCCATCTCGATCCAGTGCGAATAGGCGTCGTTCTTCTTGTAGCCGGTGCGGAAGGTCTTCAGCTGATACGTGCCGGGCTTGAGGCCCGTGAACTTGACCTTCACCGGGGCGGACTTGGTATTGGGCACCAGTTTCGAGAAGAAGGTGCCGTTGCTGCGGCCCTTCTGGTCGGGCAGCTGGAAGTCCCAGACGACCGCCGAAACGCTGTTGCCGTCGACGCCGGCCCAGACCTGCTTGTCCGCCGACGGGATTTCGTTGCCCTTGACGGCGTTGAGGTACTTGTAGGCGAACCAGGAAGACTTGCGGATGCCTTCGCGCGTCATCAGGCCAAAGCCGCCGTGGAAGGTCGCCGACGGCGGGCCGGGCTCTTCGAACAGGTCGGAATAGACCCAATAGCTCATGCCCTGGACCAGGCCTTGTGTCGCCTTCAGCTTGCTCAGGATATAGGGCGCGGCGACGTAGGAATCGTGACTGAGGTCGCGCGGATTGTAGCTGGTCGACCACTCGGTAAAGAACAGCGGCAGGCCGGGCTTGTACGATGCCTCGATCTCGCCGCGCACCTTCTCGACGTCATGGATGATGGCCTTGGGATTCTTCGACAGCTGAAGGTCCATCTTGCCCTCTTCGTCCAGGAAGCCGTAGTCGACACCGTAGGTATGGGTGGTGGCGAAGTCGATCGGCGTGTTGGTCGCCTTGGTGTAGGCCAGCAGTTCCGGCACCCAGGCGGCGCCTGCGGTCGACGGCCCGCCGACGCGAAGCTGCGGATCGACGGCCTTGAGGGTACGGGCGGTCACGCCATAAAGCGCGAAGTACTGCTCCTGGTCGGCATACTGGAAGAAGCCATCGAGGTTCGGTTCATTCCACACTTCGAAATACCAGGAACGCACCTCTTCGATGCCGTATCGGTCGATCATGTGGCGGGCGAAGCTGTCGACCAGCTGCTTCCACAGGTCAAGGCGCGGATGCGAGGTGTTGCCCTTCCAGTAGAATATGGTCTGGTCCGATGTCTTGAGCGCGTTCGGCGTAAAGCCCAACTCGACAAACGGCTTGATACCGGACTTGAGCATGGTGTCGTAGAGATAGTCGATCTTGGTCCAGTCGTAGACCAGCTTGTTATCGACCATCTTCACCGTGCCCAGTTCGTCGTGGAAGATGTCGTGGAAGCGCAGGTAACGGAAACCGAGTTCGTCACTGGCGACCTTAAGCTGCGCCAGATTGGCGTCGCGAATGGTCGTGCCGGGATAGTCGGCGCCGACCGACAGGTCGTAGAAGCGGTCGACGGGCTTGGTCGCCTGGCTGACGTCGAGGGTTACGCTGCGCGTGGATTGCGCGAAGGCGGCCGGGGCGGCAAGGGCCAGGGCTCCGGCGGCAAGCAGGGCTAAGTCTCTGCGGGAAGGTTTGAAGGTCATCG